>JBBJOE010000317.1:0-3721 GCA_037721765.1 Thermomicrobiales bacterium | reverse complement strand
GACGTCGGGCGGTGGGCGGCGTCGTGGACCGTGATCGCCTCGCTGTCGGCCAGGCCGGTGCGATGGTCTACCAACGCCGCCAGTGTGAATGGGATCGCCGTCGCCAGGCTGCGGAGGGCGGCCTCGGCGATCGGCCTGACCTCCAAGTGCTGGGCCGAAGCCCCCGTCACCTCGCTGAGGACGCGGAGTTCCTGGACCCGGCGCTCGGTGCGGGCGTAGAGTGCGGCGCGTTCGATGGCCCCGCTGGCCTGACCGGAGATCGCGGTCAAGAGTTCTATCTCATCGTCCGTGAAGTCGTAGCGTGGGTTGCCGAGGTCGCGGTCCGTCGATGAATAGACATAGATCGCCCCGCGCGCCTGGCCCCGGATCGTCACGGGGATCACGGCGCCGCCCCGTTGGCCGTCCCAATGCTCGTGTCTCTGGTTCCCGAAGAGGCGCTCCAAACGCTCGCCGTGGAGGACCTCTCCGGAGGTCATGATCTCTCGCTCGACGGGGAAGCGATAGGGCGAGGCCGAGTGGGTCGCGTTGGCGTACGTGTCGTAGAGTTCCTCCCCATCACGATCCCCAAAATAGCGGACGGCGATGATGGTCCGGCTCAATGTCTCGTCATAGACCCAGAGCACGGACCGGTCGACCCCGACGGCGGCCGTTATCCCGGCGGTGAGACTCTGGGCGATATCGTTCAGCGTCAATGAGCGGTTCAGGGAGGCGACGATCTCGACCAGGGCGGCCGCCTGGCGACGGCGGCGACGCTCCTTCTCGATCAAAAGAGAGGTCTGGAGCGCCACGCCCGCCTGCGCGGCGAGGATCCGGAACACCTCCAGGTCCGCCTGGCCGAAGCGGAACGTGCCAGTACGACCCAAGACGATCGCGCCGATCGGTTGGCCGGCCGCCTGCAACGGGGCACCGATCAGGTTGAGCCGGGAACGACCATCGTCGAGTTCCGCCGCGGCTGAGCCGGCCGGGGCATCGAGGTCCGCGGGCGTGATCGCGAGCGGCGCGTCGTTGATCAGAGATGCAGACCCCTCGGAGACGATCCGCCCGAGCAGCACGCGGTCCCGCACGAGGTCGCCCGCCAGATCCATCTGGTCGTGTTGGCGACGGCTGAAGAGCGTCTCGAAGTGGCCAGTGTGCTCGTCGGTGTGAAGGATGACCAGACTCTCGTGGGGGATCAGCCGCGCGACGTGGTCGGCCAAGGTGTTGAGGGTGGCATCCAGGCTCACCTCGGCGGTGACCGAGAGGGTGGTATCGAGGACCGCTTCCAGGTTCGCCGCGTGCCGCGCGATCCGGGCCTCGGCCCGGTGACTCTCGGCCAGGAACCGGATGTTGGTGATCGCGGCGGCCGCTTGGCCGGTCAGCAGTTGGATCGCGGTGATCTCGTCGTCGGACCACGGCGCCGCGTCCCACCGCGCGAGCAGCACGACCTCGGGCGACTCGCTCCCGGCCAGCATGGGGGTGGAGATGACCTGTCCCCACGTGCGGTCTTCGACGGCCAGGAATCCCGTCGGAACGCCTGCGGCGCGGGTGACTTCCCGTGACGACCATGACGCCCCGAAGACATCCTGGCCCCACCATAGGGATGGCTTCGGGTGAATCCTGCCTCCGGTGTCACTCGCCCGGGCGTGGTAGATCGGCAACCACGTCGCCTCGTCCCGTGCTTGGACGATGACCAGATCGTCATGCGGGACGAGGGAGATGAGTGCCGCCGAGAACTGTTCGAGGACGGAGGCGGCATCGTGAGCTTCGGCGAGGGCTTGGCTCGCGGCGAGGATCGTCTCCAGGTCATTCGCCCGTCGCTCGGCCGACCGGCGGGCAGAAACCGTCTCCTCATGCAGGCCCGCGATGGCCAGCGCGGTGGCGGCTTGCTGGGCGATGGTCTCCAGCGTGTTGAGGTCATCCGCGTCGTATTGAGCGTCATCGTACCGTTGGACCGAGATGACCCCGATCACCTGCCCATCGTGCAGCATTGGCACGAACAGGGCCGACTGCACTCGCCGATCCCGACTGCCGAACCGGAACCGTTCGACCGGCTCCTCGTCGTGCGAGCGTTGGTAGACGTGGGGGCCACGCGTCATCAGCGCCCAGGCCATCGGACTGTCGTCGACCGGTCGCGACTCTGCCGGATAGACCACGCCATCGTCGACCAGGTAGCGCAGGTCGATCGTGTCGCCGCCGCCCTGGTAGAGGGCGATGATGAAGGCATCGGTCGTTAGGACCTGGCTGACCTCGGCATAGATCACCTGGCACAGGCCGTCGACATCTCGGATGCCCGCGAGAGATCGACCCACCTGATTAACGAGGTGCAGATGATTGGCACGCCTGGAGGCGCGCTCACGGTCCCGCACCCGGACGAACACCTGTCCGACCTGATGGCCGATGGTTTCCAGGAGGTGGATGTCGTCGGTCGAGAAGACGTGGTCGGCGTCGTCTTCCCAGACGTACATCACGCCCTCGACATCGCGGTCAGCGATGAGCGGCACCACCACGTCGGACCGCCTGGTCGCCACCGTGAACGGGCTCTTGAATGGGGTGGACATACCCCGGACGAGCGTCCGGCGCGTCCTCATGACCTCTGCTTCGGCCGGTATTTCGGCCGGCGGCAGCGTCCGGACCGCCTCTTTGAACCCTGGCTCGTAGGGATACCCGAAGTAGCCCGCCGCGATCGAGGCCTGGTGGGTCGCATCGTAGGCGTGGATGCCGACTCGATCGACGCCGACTGCCGCCCCGACGACCGCTGCCACCTTGGTCAGCAGCCCATCAAAATCGTGGAAGTCCTGGAGGGAGACGGCGACCTCACGGAGGGCGTCGGCTGACCGTCGCTGCCGTCGTTCGTCCTCGACGAGGCGCGAGCGAGAGACGGCGAAGGCCCCCTGATTACCGATCACTTCTAACAACGCGATCTCGTCGGTGCTGAATGGGTCATGACGATCACGGACGACCCAGACGCAGCCGAGAATTCGATCGTGCCCGACGAGCGGGGCCAGGGCTCTGGTCTGCGGCTGACCCGGGGTCGAGTTGCGGATGATCTCGTCGTTGGCGTAGACGCGCGGCCCCGCGATCATCCGACGCTCGTCCGGGTGGTCAAGGGGAGAGGTGTCCAGATCAATCACAGCGGTCAGGGTATCGTCGATGACACCCCCAGTCGTTCCAAACCAATGATGGGAGGCGATGCTGGTGCCATCGTCGCAATAGACATAGATCCCGACCCGGTCAGCGTGGAGGACGATTGCCGTTTCCCGCGCCAGGACTGGTAGGAGATTGTCGGCCGCATCGAGCCGCGTTAGGGCACGGGTCACGGTGGCAATCAAGGCGAGTTGGCGTACCCCATCGTCGTTTGGCACAGGGGTCAGGGACGCCTCCCCCCCGGGGCCAATCGTCAACGACATCGGTCTACCGTCGTCCGGGCCGGATGCATCGAGCAGTGCGATGGTGACGGCGGCGCGCTTGAGGTGGTCCACGACGGCGAAGCCGGACGGGTCCTGGAATGGGCCGACCGCCACGAGGAACCGATGCTTCACCGTCGCCCCGGGTTCTGGGGTCGCCAGGTCCGGCGGGGCCCCGACGATCACGACGGCGGGACTCATGTGCCGTACGGCGCTCGTCCAGATTTCCCTGGCGATGGCCTGCCGGATGACCGAGCGTACCCGCAAAGAGATGTTCGACCGTGGCTCTCCCCGATGGGCGAGCACGATCGGTTCGTCGTCCGACGCGGGGTCGGCTC
>JBBJOE010000316.1:0-3739 GCA_037721765.1 Thermomicrobiales bacterium | reverse complement strand
GTCCGGGCCGTCAGGTTCTGGACATCCCGCGTCGGGTCCACCTCGACCAGGTCGAAGGCCGCCACCTTCGGGTGCAGGCCGCAGGCCCAGACCGCCTCCAGCAACTCGGAGGCATCGAGCCCCTCGGCCGTCGAAGCGGAGGTCCCGACCGCCCACGGGAACGCCAGGCAGTCGATATCGACCGAGACATAGAGGATGTCCGTGCCCTCGGAAGCGATCCGCAGCGCCTCCGCGATGCTCGCCTCCATCCCCTCCCGCCGCACCTGCCGGGCCGAGATCACCGTCCCGCCCCGGTCCAGCAGCCAGCGCTGGTACCGGGCCGAGTTGACGAACCCGTGGATGCCGACCTCGACGAGGTTCTCCCCCGCGACCTGCCCACCCTCGATGATCTGGCGGAACGGTGTCCCGTTGTGGGGCCCGTGTTCCAGGTTCCGGACGTCGTGGTGAGCGTCGATGTTGACCAGGCCGATCCGCTGCCCGGCCCGGGCGGCGGCGAACCCGCGCACCGCCGGCGCCGTCACCGAGTGGTCCCCGCCGAGCAGGATCGGCACGAATAGCGGCTCCCGGGCGGCGATCGCCGCGACGGCCGCCTCGATCTTGGCGTGGGCCGCCCGGACATCGGTCAGGTGCCCCCCGACGTCACCCAGGTCACGGACCCGCAACCCCTGGATATCGACGTCGAAGTCGGCCGAATACGTCGTGTTTGATCGGAACGCCAGCCGGATCGCCTCCGGGCCCCCGGCCGCGCTCCCCGCCGAGATCGAGGCGCCCGAGTAGGGCAACCCAACGATCCCGGCATCGATCGCCTCGACCCCGTCCCAGGCGGTGATCCAGTTGCTGACACGGACCTCCTCGCTATCCTGCCAGGGCGCGCGGCGGATGACCGACGGCGGGCCGATGTGGGGGATGGCGGCGAACCCGTTCGGGCGATCGGTCATGGTCTCGCGTCTCCTACTGTGCTGGCGCCAAGCGACGTCGCGGTCGATCCCGGCACGATACGTGGTCGTGGCGGGATAGTGGCCGACGCGGTGCCGTCGCGTCACCACCCGGGCGGTCATCCTACGCCGAAACGCGAGACCCGTCCTTAGCGCCCACCCCGACATCAGGTGATTTCAACGAAGAACGATCGTGGGCCCTGACGCCAATCCCCGCCGCCGAACCGAAGGAGTTGACTGGTCCGATCCCATCTACCCGGCCGGGACGGCCGCATGTCCGCTGGCCCCGTCGCCGCCCGTCCCGATCGCCCCATCGCCGCGACGCGCCGCCCGATCGACCGGGCCGCGCCGGCGATCGGGCATGGCTCGTGCGAGCGGTCATCTGCCGAGGATGGTGACCAACTTTCGGCGGTATCGGGAGGGGGGGCGGATTCCCAGCATGACGAGGTCCCTCCGGTTCCTTCCCGTGGTTCGGGTCGCGTTTGTCTTGACCGTGGTCATCCTGTTCCACGACCTCTTCATGGCCACCGGCCCACACGTCAGCGCCAGCGAGTCGACCGACCATCCCCTGACGTCTCACGCCCATCCCGAGACGCCGCGACACTCCGTTCCGGACGCGATCGCTGCGACACCCCACGCGTCGGATTGCGCGCCGCTCCTGACCGCGATGGCCCATCCCGACCGGGGCGGGGGCGATACGGGCACGGCAGTGGCCTCGCCCCGTCTCCACACCGGCCTCGTGCCATTGTCTGAGCGGGCCGGCCCCTGGCGGGAGCCGACTCAACCCCCGAACGCCCGCAGGGCCCGGATGCAGGTCTACCTCCTGTGAACCGGCTAGTGACGCTGACGCACATTTCCTCTGAGAGTCGTATCCGGGAGTGCCCGAGCCGGGCGTCCAGTTCTTGCCTCGACGCGAATCAACCCGACCGCACACGTATCCACGTATCAAGGAGAAAGACCGATGAGACGATCGTCCCACTGGCGGATCGCCGCGACCGCCCTGATGCTGCTCGTCGCCGTCGCCGTCGCGCGTGGCGGTTCCGCCACCGTTGCCCTCCAGGACGCGACTCCGGCAGCCACCCCCGCCTCATGTGACACCGCCGCCACGCCGTCTGCCGGGATGGGCATGGGCATGTCCACCCCCACCTCTGGCATGGCTATGGGCACGCCCACGATGGCGGTGGAGTTCGACCAGTCCTACATCGACATGATGATCCCCCACCACGCCAGCATCGTCGCCCTCGCCCAAGCCGCCCTGCCCCGCCTGACCGACGACCGCCTGCGAACGTTGGCCGGTGAGATCATCTCGGCCCAGACCGCCGAGGTCCAGGAACTCCGTGACTACCGGGAGCAGTTCTACGGCAGCCCTGACCCGATGATGCTGTCCGAGCAAGAGATGGGCCGGATGATGTCCGGCATGACCATGCCGATGGGCGAGATGATGGCCCAGATGGACGCCACGACCCAGGTCGCGACCTTCTGCGCCGCCCCCGACCCCGACCTCGCCTTCATCGACCTCGTCATTCCCCACCACCAGAGCGCGATCGTCGCCTCCGAGGCGGCCCTGGCCGAGGCGGTCCACCCCGAGATCCGGGACTTCGCCCAGCGGGTGATCGACGCGCAGGTCCGCGAGATCGAGGAGTTGAGCGTCATCCGCCATGAGCGCTATGGCTCCGCCACACCCGAGCCGGTCACCGGCTGAAGCGACGGCATCCCGACGACCTCGTTGGACTCCAACCGAAACGGAAAGGACTCATGAGTCATGAGCTATGCCCGTCAGATGATCGACACCCATCCGACTCCCACCATTGGCGGTGATGCGCTCGCCGCCTGCCTCGAAGCCTGCTTCGACTGCGCCCAGGCCTGTACGGCCTGCGCCGACGCGTGTCTGGGCGAATCGGATCCCAAGGCTCTCATCCGCTGCATCCGGCTCGACCTCGACTGCGCCGACATCTGCGACATGACCGGCCGCATCCTCTCCCGGCAGACCGCTACCGACCCGGGCATGCTCCGCGCCGCCCTCGAAGCCTGCGCCATCGCCTGCAAGCTCTGCGGCGATGAGTGCGAGACCCACGGCGAACACGGCATGGACCATTGCCGGGTCTGCGCCGAGGCCTGCCGCCGCTGCGAGCGGGCGTGCCGCGAATTGCTGGCCGACCTGGCCGCCTGAGCCGACATCCTGGCCGACGCGAGCGGGACCATGGCCCGTTCGCGCCTTCCTGCCTCCCGACATCCGCAGCGACGCCCTCGGCACGTCGCCCCGTCGGGCCATGAGCCGGTCCACTCTCGACATCGCCGGCGCCGGGCCGTCGTGGATCGTCACGATGGCCACCGCGGAAGCGATACCCAGGAACTCGTCAATGCCCCGAGTCGCCTTCGGGACACGGCACATTGACATACCCCGACCGGAACGGCTCCGACCGCCCCGCCTCCGGGTGATACCGGCTTCGCCAGATGCAGCCGTTGTCGTTCCCGAGCAGGTGCAGCGATACCGAGGTCACTTCGGAAGTGGTCGTGACCCGGTGGATGTCATTCTCCGGCAGCAACTCGTAGAAGTCGCCCGGTCGCAGCGCGTGGCGGGCGGCCACCGTCAAGTCCGCCCGACCCTCCGTCGACCCGTCGTCCTGGCGGGAGAAGACCTCCTCGTCCTGCGTCCCCCGGTACAACCCGACCAACCCCCAGGCCAGGTGGTCGTGGACCGGTGTCGCCACCCCCGGCGGCACCACCAGCGCCGAGAAGGCCAGCGACCCCTCCGTGTCCCGATACAGCAGCCACATCCCGATCCCGCCGCCCATCCCACTCTC
>JBBJOE010000315.1:0-3748 GCA_037721765.1 Thermomicrobiales bacterium | reverse complement strand
GCCGATGGTCGTCACGTCGACCCACTCGTCGGGGCGGTGGAAGTTCGCGCCGTGGGGGCCGAAGTGGACCGTCGGGATGCCGAGTTCGCCGGCGAACAGGTTGGCGTCCCCGAAGCCGGTGTAGGCCCAGGCGGGAGAGCTACCCGCCTCGGCCTCGTAAGCGCGGGCGAACGCGGTCACGAACGGGTGGTCGGGGTCGGTCTCCCACGGGGGGTAGTAGGGCGGGTCGAGCGTGAACGAGAAGCGGGCCGGGGATCCGAGGGAGGCGGCGTGGGCCCGCAACTCCGCCACGATCCCTTCTCCGGTCTCGCCGGGGACGATCATGCGGCTGACCACCACCCGGGCATGCTCCGGAACGGTCATCGCGTAGCGGTCCTCTCCGGCCCGGACGGAGAGCACGCAGCGACTGGCCACCATCCGGGGGTGGCGCCCGACGGGCAGGGTGTCCAGCCCGGCGACGAAGCGGGCGGCCTCGACCGCGGCGTTGACCCCGTCGTCCGGCCAGGACGCGTGGGCGGCCCTGCCCTCCACGTCCACCCGCACCAGCACCTTGCCGACCGCGCCGAGGCACGGTCGCCAGGCGGACTCCGTGACGACGCAGGCGTCCGCGCGCAGCCCGGCGGCGATGAGGGCCCGGGCGCCGAGGGAGTACGCCTCCTCATCGACCACCGAGGCGAAGAGGACCGTGCCGCCCCAGTCCGAACGGCGGGCGAGGGCCCGGGTGGCCAGCATCGCCGCGGCGAGGCCGGCCTTCATGTCGCAGGCGCCCAGTCCGTAGAGGCGGTCACCCTCGCGCCGGGCGGTCCACGGGTCGGAACTCCACCCCTCGACCGCGGGCACGGTGTCGGCGTGCCCGGTCAGGAGCAGCGTCGGACCCGGACCACGATCGACGCGCGCCAGCACGTTGGCACGGTCGCCGTCGACCGCCTGGACCTCGACGGGGATGTCGTGACCCGCGAACCACCCGGCGATCGCCCGCTGGACCGCGGCCTCTTCCCCAGAATAGCTTCGGTAGGCGACGAGGTGGGCGGTGAGGGAGATAGCTTCTTCGAGATCGCCCGTCGCGGCGAACGAGTCTTCATCGGACGTGTCGATCATCGTATGAAATCTCCGGGGCGAACGAGGGACGACCGAGACCGCGCACCGGTGGCGAGCGATCGGGGCCATCCAGCGAGGATGACGCGGGGGAGGCCCGTCCGACGGCCTTACCCGGCGGGGATCACCACCTCGGCAATGACGGCGCGGACATCGGCCCCGGGGACATCGCGGCGGATAGTGACGCCACCGGCGGTGAGGGGGAGGACCCAAGACTGCTGGCCGGCGGCGCGCTTCTTGTCGCTGCCGATGAGGTCGTGGACCTGGTGGGGGTCGGCCGTGGCCGTCCGGGGGAGGTCGAAGGCGTCGAGGAGGTCGTCGATGGCGGCGACGGTGGCACCGTCGCAGCTACCGAGGCGGTGGCCGAGCCGGGCCGCGGCGCGGGTGCCGACGGCGACGGCCTCGCCGTGGAGCAGGGTGTAGCCGGCGGCCTCGATGGCGTGGCCGATGGTGTGGCCGAAGTTGAGGAAGGCGCGGACGCCCGCCTCGCGCTCGTCGGCCTCGACGACGGCGGCCTTGAGGGCAACGTTGCGGGCGATGACGTAGCTCGTGGCCGGTTCGTCCCCGGCGACGAGGGCGGCATGGTTTCGGGTCAGCACTCTGGCGAGGTCGGCCCGCTCGCCGCCGGGGGTGGAGGGCTGGATGACGGCGTGCTTAACGATCTCGGCCCAGCCGGACCGGCGCTGGCGGGGGGACATGGTGGCGAGCAGGGAGGGGTCAATGACGACCAGGCCGGCCTGGTCGAAGGCGCCGATCAGGTTCTTGCCAGCGGGGTGGTTGATGCCGGTCTTGCCCCCGACCGAGCTATCGACCATCGCGAGGAGACTGGTCGGAATCTGGACGAGGGGGAGGCCGCGCAGGGTGGTGGCGGCGACGAACCCGGCCAGGTCGCCGACGACCCCGCCGCCGAGGGCGACCACGACGTCGCCCCGCTCGACCCGGTTCCCGAGCAGCCAATCCCAGAGACCGGCGGCCCCGGCCAGGCTCTTGCTCCCCTCCCCCATCGCGACGATCTGGCTCCCGACCGCCAAACCGGCGGCGGCGAGACTGGCTTCGACCGGCACCAGGGCATGGGGGGCGACACCGGTGTCGGTGATGACCCAGGCCCGGCGGGCGGCAGGGAAGGCCGACCGCACCCTGTCCCCGACGGTGTCCGTCACGCCGGGGCCGATGACGATCTCGCTGCTGCCGGAGGGGGCGGCCAGGGTGACTGTCCACGGTTCGCCGGAGACGACCCGGACGATCTCGTCCACCACGTCATCGACCGTGGCCCGGTCGACGGCCAGGGTCAGGGCGGCCCGGTCGTACCAGGCCTGGCGGGCGGCCTTGAGGGTCGTGATGCGGGCCAGGGGGTCGTCGCCGGCGAGCATCGGTCGCCCGGCGGCGTCGCCCTCGTGCTCGGCCTGGGCCCGGAGGCGGTCGAGGAGGACGGCCGGACCGGCGTCGAGGGCGATGGTCAGGGTGCCCGGCCGGCCGAGCAGGTCGGCGGACCAGACGTCATCGTCGCAGGTGGCGCCGCCCCCCGTGGCGACGACGACCCGCGCCTCGCCCAGGGCCGCGGTCAGGGCCTCGCGCTCGGCCCGGCGAAAGGCGGCCTCGCCGTGCCGGGCGAAGACCTCAGGGACGGGCATGCCGAAACGAGCTTCGACCAAGGAATCGATGTCGAGCGCGGTCCACCCGAGGTGGTCGGCGACGAGGCGGCCGGCGGTCGATTTGCCGCTGCCGCTGAATCCGACCAGGACCAGCCGTATCCAGCCACTCACCGTCGTCGTTCTCCCCTGTCCCCGCGGCTCGCGGTGGCTGATCCCGCCGATGGGGAGGATTGTATACTTGCCGGGCTGGCCCCTGGTGCCGGGAGATGGGTATGCACCGGGGCCGATGGCCCCTGGAGAGAACATGCAACGTGTGCTGGTCGCCGATGACGACGGATCGATCCGTGGCGTCCTGCGCGATCTTCTCCAAGATGAAGGGTTCGAGATCACCGAGGCGTGCAATGGCGCCCAGGTCCTGACCGCGCTGGCCACCGCCGAGGGGGACCGGCCGGAGCTGGTCATCATGGATGTCAGGATGCCGGACAAGAGCGGCATCGACGTGCTGCGGGAAGCCGGTGCGAAGCCGGGCCGGGAGCCGGGATCGCACCTGCCGATCATCATCATGACCGCCTACGGGACGTCCAACGTGGCGATCGAGGCGATCCAGCTCGGGGCGTACGACTACATCACCAAGCCGTTCGACCTCGACCACGTCCTGGTCACCATCCAGCGCTACTTCGAGCGGCAGGCCCTCGACCATCAGGTCCAGGAGCTGGCGACACGGCTGGACCGGGACCCGAACGAGGTGATCATCGGCAACAGCACGGCGATGCAGGAGGTCTACAAGACCATTGGCCGGGTGGCGCGCTCCGACGCCACCGTGCTGATCTCGGGCGAGACCGGAACCGGCAAGGAACTGGTGGCGACGATCCTCCACAACTCGTCCAGCTACTCGCGCGGACCCCTGATCAAGGTGAACTGCGCGGCGCTGCCGGAGACCTTGCTGGAGAGCGAACTGTTCGGCCATGAGAAGGGCGCCTTCACCGGCGCGGTGAACCAGCGCAAGGGCCGCTTCGAGATGGCCAACAAGGGGACGATCTTCCTCGACGAGGTCGGGGAGA
>JBBJOE010000314.1:0-3770 GCA_037721765.1 Thermomicrobiales bacterium | reverse complement strand
AGCTTGTTGACCAGGAACATCATCTGGCCGTCGCTGGTCCGCGTCACCAGGCTCATCGCCGGGTCGTCGCCGTGCGCCACCACGAACCGGTCGTCGCGCAGGCCGCCCCTGCCCCCGACCGCGTCCAAGTCCCGCGCCCAGCTCTTCCCATAGGGCGGGTTGGAGAGCATGAAGTCGAACTGCCGCCGCGGGAAGGCGTCCTGCGACAGGGTCGAGCCGTGGGCCATGTTCTCGGCCTCTTTGCCCTCCCCCTTCAGCAGCAGGTCGGCCGTGGTGATCGCGAAGGTCTCGGCGTTCACCTCCTGCCCGTAGAGGTGCGTCGAGACCTCCTTGCCGTGCCGCCGGGCCAGCCCCTTCAGCGTCACTTCGGCCACGGTCAGCATCCCGCCCGTCCCGCAGGCCCCATCGTAGAGCAGGTAGGTGCCGCTCTCGATGTCGTCCGCCACCGGCTGGAAGATCAGGTTCGCCATCAGCGTCACCACGTCCCGGGGCGTGAAGTGCTCGCCGGCCTCCTCGTTGTTCTCCTCGTTGAACCGCCGGATCAACTCCTCGAAGATCGTCCCCATCGCGTGGTTGTCGAGCCCCGCCAGCCGGATCCCCCCATGCGCGTCGCGGACCGGCTTCGGGCTCAGGTTGATCCTGGGGTCGAGGAACTTCTCGATCAGGTGACCGAGCGAATCGCTCTCTGACAGACGGTGGATCTGGTTGCGGAACTCGAACTTCTCCAGGATCTGCTGGACATTGGGCGAGAACCCGTCCAGGTAGGCCGTGAAGTTGGCCCGCAGTTGGCTCGGCGTCCCCATCAGGGCCCGCAGCGTGAACGGCGAGGTGTTGTAGAACGGCTGCCCCGCCGCCTGGCGCAGCGGGCCGTCCTGGCTGGTGATGCCCGGGGCGTCCAACCGCCCCCGCATCTCCAGCACCGCCGCCTTGGTCGGCTCCAGCAGGCTGTCCAGCCTCCTGATCACCGTCATCGGCAGGATCACGTCCCGGTACTTGCCCCGCACGTAGACATCGCGAAGGACATCGTCGGCGATCCCCCAGATGAACCCGACGATCGCCTGGTGCTGGGCCTGATCCATCCCGCGCGGCCCCTCCCCGGTCCCCACTACGCTCCCGGTCATCCCCGACCGTCGAAGCGGACCCGATCGCCCCTATGAATCGACCGGTCTCCCCGGACCGCCCGCGCCGTACCGCCCGATTCTACCCGCCGTGTCCACAATCCGAAAGCGCCCCCGTCGCCGCCGACCCGATGAGGTCGAGTCGCTGCACGCCGTACCGCTCGCAGAGCGCGACGATCGCGGTCCGTTGTGCGGCTACCTTGGCGATCACGACGTCGCATTCTCCCGGAGGTGGTAGACGACCTGTCGGGTCTCGTTCACCTCGGCCACGATCGACGGGCTACGCAAGGATCGCGGGGTCAGCAGATCCACCGGTCGCCCGAAGAGCACTTCCAGGGCGAAGGCCAACTCGATGTACCGGTTCGCGATCTCCGGCTCATACTCCCCGAGGTCGACGACAAAATCCAGGTCACTCGTCGCCGGGTCAAACGACCCCGTCGCCCCGGACCCGAATAGCTCCAGCCTCCGCACACCGTACCGCTCGCACAGCGCGGCGATCCCGTCCAGGTGCCGCGTCACCTCGGCGATCACTCCCCTGCCTCCTCCTCCGCCATCAGCCCCGCGATCTCCGCCAGCAGGGTCGGCAACGAGTCCTCCGCCACCGCCCAGACCCGCACGGGAGTGATGTCGTCAAAGTCGTGCGCCAGGATGTCCGCGAGGTTGATGAACTCCCGGAATCCGGTCAACCTTGCCACCGTCGCCGGGTCATTGTCCCGCACCCGCACGATCGCCTCACCCAGGATCTCGAACTTTCGCTCCACGATCGACCGCAGGTCCTCGTCCGTCGCGTAGTCGTCGATCGTCCGCCCCGCCACCTTCGTCTGGATGTACGCCCCCGCCGCCGCCGCGTCGCGCAACCATCGCCGTGATCGTGACCGCATCGCCATGCACCTTTCGCGTCGCCCCGACCGGCCCACGGACTCGACCATGCCGGGGGAGGTCGCTCGTCAGGGCATCATACCCTCGCTGATGCCGACCCGGTCCGGCCCGCGCGCCGCACCACCCGTGTTCCGGCGGGTTCAACCGAGGACGGCGACTATCTGCGCCCGGAGGGCCGGCAGGTCCCGCGTGGCGGCGACCCAGATGATATGGTCATCGACCACTTCATACCCGTGAATGATCCGGTGTCGGAGGCCGATCGCATCCTGAAGTTCGGGGATCGCGTCTTCGAGCGTGTGATCGAGACGTGACGCGATGTTCAACGCCTCTCCGATGATCTCGAACTGTCGCTCGACGGCACTCCGGAGCAGGAGACTGGTAGCGTAGGTGTGATGGTCCACGCCAACGATGAAGCTCTCGATGGCATCAATGGCGGCCACGACATGCGTGAGCCGGCGCGATACGTCAGGGTGCATAGATAACCTGCCGTGTCGCCTCCAACTCATCAATGAAATACTGATTCCGAATGGATGGCACGGTCAGCAGATCGACCGGCCGCTCGAACAGCGCTTCTAACGCCTCAGCAAATCGCAAGTACCGCTTTGCCACGTCCGGCCCGTACTCGCCGAGGTCGACCACGAAGTCCAGGTCGCTCGTCGCCGGGTCGAATGTCCCCGTCGCCGCCGACCCGAACAACTCCAGCCGCCGCACCCCATACCGCTCACAGAGCGCGACGACCTCGGCTCGCTTGTCACTCACCAGGGCCAGCATGGTTCCACGCTCCCGCCGCAACGCCGTTTCGTCGGCCGCGGTCGTAGCATACCGCCAAGGGCGCCGTCACCCGACCGGCACCCCCGCGCACGTCTCACCGTGGCGAGGGAACGGCCCCCGCGTCGCCCCCCGCCTCACTCCGCCCCCGGCACCCCCGCGACGACCGCCCGCCCGCCCGCTGCCGTCCGCCCGGGCGCCGTCGCGTCCGCGGCCATCGGCGCCCCGCCCCCCAACCCCTTCCCGCAACTGGCGCAGAACGCCCCGGCCGGCGTCACCCGGTGACAATGGGGGCAGACCACCCGGCCCTGCCCCAGCCCCAGCCGGGCCCGGTCGAAGGCCACCGCCCGCCGCGCCTCTCGCCCGCCCATCACCGCCACCCCGGCCGCCACCGCCGTCATCGCCACCAACTCGACCACCATCCCGGCCGGCATCAGCACCACGCTGATCAGCCCGAGGAGCTGCGTCGTCCCCAACGCCACCACCAGCGGGATCACGAGATCCATCGGTTTCCGGCTCAGGGCGTGCCGCCAGATCGCCGCCCCCGCTAACCCTCCGATCCCGATCAGCGCCACCGGTCGCACGACTCCCAGTGCCAGCGCCAGCGCCGTCCCGTCCGCCACGCCGACCCCGGCCACGCTCCCGCCGATCACCAGCGGCCAGACATGGACGGTCGCGGTTCCCACCGCCAGCCCGGCCATCGCTGCCCCCCCCAGCACCACCCCGTCGACCACCTCGTTCCGAAACGCCGCCACATTCCGCAGGAAGATCGGCGCCGCCATCGCCGCCACGACCGAGACCGCCGGCAGGACCGCCCCGACCAGCGCCACCACCGACCCCGGCGCCGCCCCCTCCCCGCGCGCCGCCGTCCCTGCCAGGCCGGCAGCCCCCACGTGGAACGGCGCCCCCGAGAACCAGAACCGCTCCACTAGCCAGGCATCGACGATCGCCAAGATCAACCCGACCAGGAACCCGATCCCCCCGACCCCCCACCAGACCCGGACC
>JBBJOE010000042.1:0-13944 GCA_037721765.1 Thermomicrobiales bacterium | reverse complement strand
CCCCGGTGGCCGCCGTCCACCAGCAACGACTGGCCGGTGGTGAAGGCGCTGGCCGGGGAGCAGAAGAAGGCCACGGCCGCCGCGATGTCCGCGGCCCGGCCGACGCGGCCGACCGGGATGTATCGGGTCACGCTCGCGCGGTCGGCATCGGTCAGCTCGCTGCCCGGCCGCTCGGGGATCGCGCCGGGGATCACGCAGTTGACCGTCACGCCGTGGGGCGCCAACTCGTGGGCCATGTTGCGGGTCAGGGTCTCGATCGCGCCCTTGGCGCTGTCGTAGACCGCGCCGTCCGGGTGGGCGCCGTGCGCCCCGATCGTCGAGACGTTGACGATCCTACCCCCGGCGCCCCGCCCGATCAGGTGGCGGGCGACGTGCTGGGAGAGGATGAACGGGGCCCGGAAGTTGACGTTGACCTGCTCCTCGAACTCGGCGTCGGTGACGTCCCAGAAGGGGCCGCGCAGGCTCATCCCGGCGTTGTTGACCAGGATGTCGACGGGTCCGTCCGCCAGGGCCCGCTCGGCCAAGCGGTGCGCCGCCTCCGGCCGGGCCAGGTCGGCGGCATAGCCCCGGCAGACGACCCCGGCCGCGGAAACCTCGGCGACGATCGCCGCCACGTCGGCCTCGTCCCGGCCGCTGACGACGATGCCCGCTCCGGCCCGGGCCAGCCAGTCGACCATCGTCCGGCCCAGGCCCCGGGTGCTTCCGGTGACCAGCGCGACCTGGCCCGCCAACGACCCCGGTGGGTCCAGACCCGCCGGGACATCCGATGTCGTCTGGGTCATGTCGCCGTCGCCCCGTTCATCCGAGTGGTCTAGGCCACTGCGCGCCGTGTCCGGCAGAGCACATCATCCCTTGAGGGCCCCCGCCGTCAGGCCGGATTCGAGGCGGCGCTGGAAGAGGACGTAGACGACCAACGTGGGGACCATCGTGATCGTCATGGCCGCGAACAGGGCGCTGTAGTCGTTCTGGTAGCCTTGCTGGATGGCCAGGAAGGCGAGGCCCTGGGAGAGCAGGTACTTGTCCTGGTCCGGCATCAGGACCAGGGGCAGCAGGAACTGGTTCCACTGGCCGAGGAAATTGAAGATGCCCATCGCGATCAGGCCGGGCTTGGCCATCGGCAGCATGATGTCGAAGAACACCCGGTAGTGACTGGCGCCGTCCATCACCGCCGCCTCGGCGACCTCGCCGGGGAGGGTCTTGAAGAAGCCGGTCAGGAAGAAGATCGTGAATGGCAGCGAGTAGGCGATGTAGACCAGGATCAACCCCTGGTAGGTCGCCGTCATGTGGAGGTCGCGGAGCAGGAAGAAGAGTGGCACCAGGGCCAGGAAAACGGGGAACATCAGCCCGGTCAGGAACAGGTAGAACAGGAACTGGCGACCGGGGAACTCGAACCGGGCCAGGACGTAGGCCGCCATCGAGGAGACCAGCAGCGTTCCGGTCAACGACCCGGAGAGCACGATCAGGGTGTTGAGGGCGTAGCGCCCGATGCGAGCCTCATTCCAGGCCCGGGCGAAGTTGTCCCACTGCAGCGTCTGGGGCAACTCCCACGGGCTGAAGATGATCTCCGGGTCGGTCTTGAAGGCGGTCATCACCATCCACAGGAAGGGGAAGATGACCATCAACGCCCAGAGGATCAGTAGGGCCTGGGACGTGCCGGTGAAGAGGCGGTCCCCGATCCCGGTCCGGACCACCCCCCGGGGTGTCGGCTCGACCCGGGTCTCGCCCGACGGCATCGTCTCAACGCTCATCGCTGACTCCCCTCACCGGTCTGGTCCCGCCGGCGACGGTCGGAGCCGGGCGTCGCCGTGGCCCCGGTCCGCCGCTGGCCGCCCATCGATACCATCAATACTGGTAGGTCTCCCGACGGGTCAGGCGCATGAGGCCGAGAGAGAAGAGCAGGGTCAGCAGCAGCAGGATCACCCCGATCGCGGAGGCCGAGCCCCAGCGGCTCTTGTCGAAGGCCTCGTTGTAGAGGTAGAGCGCGGCGACCTCGGCCCGCCGGGCGGTGGCGGTCGAGCCGCCGCCCGTCATCACCGCGACCAGGACGAAGAAGTCGAGGGCGAAGATCGCCAGGTAGATCATCGTGGTCCGGACCGTCTCCCAGATCAGGGGAAAGGTGATGTCGCGGAAGGAGGTCCAGCGGGAGGCGCCGTCCAGCACGGCGGCCTCGTAGAACGAACTGGGGATCGACTGCATCGCCGCCAGGTAGATCACCATGTAGAACCCGACGCCGGACCAGACCGCCACGGCCGCGATCGACCACAGGATCAGGCTCGGGTCGGCCAGCCAGGTCCGCTCCAGGGCATCGAGCCCGACCGCGCCGAGGACGCCGTTGAGCAAGCCGATGTTGGGGTTATAGATGTAGCTCCAGAGGATGCCGATGATGACCGACGAGATCACCTGGGGGAAGAAGAACACGACCCGGTAGAACGACGCCCCGCGGACCGCCTGCTGGCCCTGGGTGAACAGGGCGGCAAAGGTCAGGCCGATGGCGATGGTCGCCAGCGGCAGGATGACCAGGAGTTGGGCGTTGCGGGAGAGCGCTTCGAGGAACCGCTCGTCGGTCGCCAGGCGCTGGTAGTTGTCGAGGCCGACGAACGGCTTGTTGGCCGAGACCCCGCGCCAGCTCGTGAGGGAGAGGTAGACCGCCTGGGCATAGGGCCAGAGCACGAAGAGGGCGTAGAGGCCGACCGCGGGCAGCATGAACGGGATGATCAGCCGGTATTTGTGGTAGTGCATCGGGATCACCCCCGCGGCGGGTCAGGCTCGGACGGCGAGGGCGCCGGCACGGGACGAGGTCGCCGGACGGCCCGCGCGGCCGAGCGTCCGGATCAGCACCGAGCTGATCCGGATGCTCCGCCCACGCGACCGACGCGGCCTAGAGCGACCGCTCGTACTTCGGGATGGCGTCGTCCTCGCGGACTTGGTCGGCCATCTCCTGGGCCGTGTCGATGTAGTCGGCAATCTCGATCTGACCCTGGAGCAGGAAGGCCATCGCGTTCTTGGCTTCGTCCTGCAGGTCCTTGTACCACCCGCTGTAGCGGGAGATGAAGGTGTTGGTCCCGGCCGCCTCGATGGCCTGCTGGACCGACTGGAACGCGGTGCCGAGATCCAGCCCGTCCGCCGCCCCCTGGACCACCGTCAGCGACTTGGTCGCCTCGGCGAAGGCCCGGCCAGCCTCCTTCGACAGGAGGAGGCGCATCCATTCCTTGCCGCCGGCGACGTTCGCCCCCTGGGCAGGGACGATGAAGACCTCGCCGCCGCCGGAGAAGATGCCCTCGAACGGGACCTGGCTCCCCTCTAGGGGGGGCACCGGGGAGACGACCATGTCGAAGCCCTCCGGCACCAGGCCTGTCATCTCGTTCTCCAGCCAGGAGCCGCACGGCAGGAAGGCGGCCCGGCCCTGCAGCCACTCGGCCTGGGACTCGGTGTGGGTCAGGCCCTCCCACCCATCGAGCAGGTACTCGTTGGAGCCGAGCTGGGCCATTGCCTCGAGCGCCGCCTCGACCTCGGGCGCCCGCCAGGCGTCCTCGACCAGGTTGTCGATGTCGACCAGGGCCTGCGGGTTCGCCTTCCAGACCAACTGGTCGAACACGAAGTTCTGGGCATACTGCGGGTAGACGCCCGTCGTCGCCCAGGGGGCGATCCCCGACCCCTTCAGCTCGGCCGAGAGGTCCAGCATCTCCTGCCAGGTTTGTGGGTAGGTGTAGCCGCGCTCGGTCATGAACGACGAGCTGTACCAGATCCCGGTCACGAACTGCACCAGATTGAGGTAGTACTGCTCGCCGTTGAAGACGCCGGTGTCCTGGGTGCCCGGGGAGAGGGTCTCACCGACCGTCATCCCCTCGGTGTCGTAGGCCGGCGCGGCGAGGACGTCGCCAAGGGTGGCGAGTTGGCCCTCGGCGATCAAGGCGGCGGTGTCGAGGTTGCCGGCGCCGGAGTTGTCGATCACGTCCGGCGGAGAGCCGTCGATGAACCGGGGCTGCAGTTGCTCGCCGAGGCGCTGGATGCCCTGGTAGGCGATCGCGGACTCGGGATAGAGCGAGGAGTACATCGTGTTGACGTACTTGGCATAGTCGTCACCGTAGCCACCCTTGAAGATGACCACGTCCAACGGTGCGGCGGGGTCGACGCCGAAGGGATTGGTGGCCCCGGCGGCCGGGGATCCCGATGGCGTTCCTTGGGCGGCGGCGGCTCCCGCCATCGCGACCGAGAGGGCGGGGATCGACAGGCCGACGGCGGCCGCCCGCTCCATGATCTGGCGACGGGTGTAACCCCGTCGCTTCGCCTCTTCCAATAGGTGAACGAGTCGCTGATCCTGCATCGTGGGACCTCCCGTACGCTCGCCCCGGGGCCGGGCCCGCGTCACACCCGATGTGTGCGGCACCCTATCGAAGGTGCTGGACCGGCGCCGATCGCGAGTAGGATGGGTATTGTCCACGGTCGCCCCCCGCTGTCAAGGCCAGTCCGCGCGCCCGCGGACGATCGCGACTCCCACAGACGACGACGGGCCCCCGGCATTGTGCCGGGGCCCCGTCGTTTCGACTGTGCGTCTTTGGGAGTGCGGTCGAGGCGCCGGTCGCGCCGGACCGCCGGTCTCGCTAGGTGCGGACCCCGTCCTCCACCTCGACCTCTTCGGTCGGCTCGACGGCCCCGCCCTGATCGACGCTCTCGGTCTGACCATCGACGGAGTCGCCGCGGATCGAGCGGTCGTCGTCGGGCTCCTCGACGCCGTCGTCGCGGAGCGAGCGATCCGGCGCCGGCGCGGGGGCGCCGCAGAAGAACGGGCCGGCCGCGGCCAGGATCTCGCCCATCGTGGCCGGGTCATCGAAGGCGGCCGGGAACGGGTTGAAGCCGGTGATCAGGTTCAGGTAGGAGGCATGCCGGGCCTCGACCGTGGCGATGGTCGCCCCGGCGGTCTGCAGGTCGGGGGACTGGATCATCGCCAGGGCGCCGGTGTACGCCTGGACGCCGGTATTCTCGAGCACGCGGGCCGTGTTCAGGAACGCGTCCTGGCTGTCGAAGATGCCCATCTCGGCGAAGGTGTAGCACTGTTCGGTGACCGGTGTGCCACCCAGGCTCAAGATCACCGAGACCAGCGTGTCGACGTGGACGTCCTCGTGGTCGCGAATGTCGTCCAGCAGGGGGTCAAACACGCCGAGGACGGCGATCCCGTCCCGGTAGAACGCGTACTCCAGGTGCTCCAGGGTCAGGGCGAAGTTCAGGATATCGATGTCCCCGCCGGCCTGGGCCATGGTCTTCTTCAGGCCGAGCATCGCCGGTCCCGCGGTCGCCGCCAGGGCCAGTGCCCCGCCGCCGGCGAGCTTGCCCGCCCCGCCGAGGAACCCGCGCCGTGACGATTGCCGCGTCCGCTCCTCGACGACCGCGTCGAGGATGATCTCATGGAATGGCCGCATCGTTGCCTCCTACGTGACACGTCCCCGCGCATGACCGGTACGCACCAGCCACGATCGCGAGATCGCCCGTCTCATTGCATCTACACGCTGACGCCGCGTTTGGATCACTCCGGCCCACGAGTGATCCCGGGGAGTGCGCGACCGGTGCCCAGGCTGCCCTACTTGCTTTCGAGATCTGCCTTCGAGAGGCTGGCCTTGACCCCGGCGAGGGTGGCGACACCCGCCCTGGCGCCCTCCATCAGGAAGCCCCGGTCGCTGCCAGCCGTCAGGAACCGGAAGCCCTGTGCGGCCCGGACGGCGGCGTCTCCCGGGGTGAATGCCGCGTAGCCCGGGATCGTGCCGGTGTTCCGGCAGGCCTGCAGGACCCGCTCGATGGCCCGCTGGACCCCGTCGTGTTGGCCGCCGTCGCGGGGCCGGACGCCCATCGAGAGGGCCAGATCCGACGGGCCGATCCAGCAGCCGTCGATGCCGGGGGTGGCCATGATCGCCTCGGCGTTCTCGACCGCCCGGGCACTCTCGATCTGGACCGCGACGAAGACCTCGTCGTCGATCCGGTCCGCGTAGTCGTCGCCGTACATCACGGCCCGCCCCCACCCGAAGGAGCGGTCGCCGGTCGGCGGCAAGCGGCAGGCGGCGGCGGCACGGTGGGCGTCTCCGGCGTCGTTGACCATCGGCACGACGACCCCGAGGGCCCCGTCGTCGAGGAGGCGGCCGATCCGGGTGTAGTCATTGAAGGCGACCCGGACCATCGGCGTCGCGCCCCCGACACCCGTCGCCATCAGGGCCGCGGTGGCGGAGTCGGGGCCGAACGAACCGTGCTGGGTGTCGATCATCAGGAAGTCGATGCCCGAATCGGCCAGGGCTTCGGCCACCAGCGCCGAGCCCAGGCCCAACGAGTAGCCGAAGACCGCCTCACCCGCCCGCATTCTTCGCTTGGCCATGTTCTGCCAGATCATGCCGCCCACTCCCCCGCTCCCGCCGTCACGCACCGGCCCGCCGCCGGGGCAGCACAGTCTAGCCGATGCTGAGGCGTCGTCCCGCGGAGGTTCGGATCGGGGCAACGACGCATCGGGCGCCGGGTACGCTGTGACATGTGACATCCTGCCATGGTCTGGCGATTGTTGAGCCGTAACGGTGTGAATATCGCGTAGGGGCGCACTTGCCGCGATATTCCAGCGAACGAACAGTCCAGAAGGAACGATTCGTCAGGCAATCGGGCGCAGCAAGCGGCACCCCTACAGAATGGCGATCATCGGGTGCACATGTTCGCCTTCCTACCGCCCGTGCGGCTTCACCCACTTGCCGGGGAGGGTGCCCGTCGGGGTGCCGTCGGCGAGGACGCGGCCGCCGCTGACCCAGACATCGCGGATGCCGGTCGAGAGGCGGTGGGGGTCGGCCGGGGTGGCGTGGTCGGTGACGGTCTCGGGGTCGAAGACGACCACGTCGGCGGCCATCCCGACCCGGAGCAGGCCCCGGTCGCGCAGGCCGAGGCGGTCGGCGACGGCCGAACTCATCTTGCGGACCGCGTCTTCGAGGGGGATGACCCCCTGTTCGCGGACGAAGCGGCCCAGGACGCGGGTGTAGGTACCATAGGCGCGGGGGTGGACCAGGCCCAGGTGGCGGACGCGCTCTGGATCCGGCCCGCCGGCGTCGGTGGAGACCTTCATCCAGGGCTGGCGGAGCTGGAGGTGGATGTTCTCCTCGCCCATCATGAAGAACATGCAGAAGATGTTGCTGCCCTCGGTCGCCAGCAGGTCGATCGCCGCGTCGGCCCAGTCGATCCCCCGCTCGGCGGCGACCTCGGCCAGGCGCATCCCCCGGTAGCGGACCAGGTCCGGGTGACCGAGCGAACACACCAGGACGTTCTCCGGCCCGGCGACGGCGGCCAGGTTCTCCCAGTCGGATGTCGGGTGGCGGATCTCCTCGGCGACCCGAGCCCGGGTCGCCGGGTCGCGCAGGTTGTCGAACAGCTTGCCATCGGCCGACGCCCAGGGGGGCATCGCGATCGCCAGGCCGGTGCCGGACGCCTCGTAGGGGTACATGTCGGCGGTGATATCGAGACCCGCGGCGCGGGCGGCGTCGATGCGCGCGATCACCCGGGGCATCAGGGGCCAGTTGGCCTCGCCGGCCGCCTTGAGGTGGTAGATCTCGGTCGCCACGCCGCTGTCCCGGGCGATCTCGATCGTCTCCTCCAGGGCCTCCAGGATGCGGCGCTCCTCGGAGCGCATGTGGGTGACGTGGACGCCATGGTAGCGGGCTACGACCCGGCAGAGTTCGGTCAGGTCGGCGGTGGTCCAATAGGTCTCGGGGGGGTAGATCAGGGCGGTGGCGATGCCGAAGGCCCCGTCCTCCATCGCGTCGGCCAGGCACCGGCGCATGGCCTCCATCTCGTCCGGGTCGGGCTCGCCCATCGCCTCGCCCTTGCCCCACTCGCGGACCGTGGCACCCCCGATGAAGGAGCCGACGTTGACCCCGACGCCGCGCCCCTCGAGATCGGCCAGCCAGTCGCCGAAGCGAGACCAGCCCCGGGCCCGCTCGTCCCACTCGTCGAAGCGGTCGCCCAGGATGCGGCGCAGGCCGGGGGCGAGGGGGGCGTCGATCCGACCGCCGAACGGGGCCGGGGTCCAATGTTCGCCCATGATCTCGGTGGTGACGCCCTGGGTGATCTTCCCCACCGAGCGGGGATCGGTCATCAGGGGGACGATCGAGTGGGACTGGATGTCGATGAAGCCCGGACAGACCACCATCCCCCCGGCCTCGACGACCTCGGCCGCCGAGGTCCCGTCCAGCGAACCGGCCGGGCCGACGGCCACGATCCGGTCCCCTGCCAGGGCGACATCGCCGTGGAACCAGGGGTTGCCGGTCCCGTCCACGACCCGTCCCCCGGCGATCAGGACATCCCAGGGGATGTCTCTACCCGACTCGCCGTCGCCGCTGCCCACCGTGCTCACCGCTCGTCGTCTCCTTGTCCGGCCATCGTGTCCGGATACCGCGTTCGTACTGTCCGTGCCGTTCGCTCTGGCCCGAAGCCGGTACTACCGGGCCACGGGCGAGTGGTGCATGATACCCGCGCGGCCGGGATCGGCGGGCCGGGACCGGACGGGCCTCCCGGACGGCACCGGAGAGAACGGGGGAGCGACGACATGGCGGGACCGACCCTCTCGGGACGATACGCGGGCTGCCTGGTCGGCCTGGCTTGCGGCGACGCGCTGGGTGGCCCGTTCGAGTTTCGCTCCCGGGCCGACATCGCTCGCGAGTACCCCGATGGGCCGCGCGAGTTCACCGGCGGTGGCTGGTTGGAACTCGCGCCGGGCGAGATCACCGACGATACCCAGATGACCATGGCCCTGGCGCGGGCCTGTGGCCCCGGCGGGCTCGACATGGACCGGCTCGTGGCGGAGTTCCTGGACTGGTATCGGAGCGATCCCAAGGACATCGGGGGGACGACGCGGTCCGCCCTGGCCCGGCTCGCCCGGGGCGAGCCCTGGGAGGAAGCGGGCGAAGCGGTGCAGCGGGAGGCCGGTGCACGCGGCGCGGCCGGGAACGGCACCGTGATGCGGTGCGCCCCGGCCGGCATGCGGTTCCAGGGTGACCCGGCCGGCCTGGTCCGGGCCTCGATCGACAGCGCCCGGGTGACCCATGCCGACCCCCGCTGCACCTGGGGCGCGGTGGCGGTCAACCAGGCCATCGCCCACCTGCTCGACGGCGGCACCATCGCCGGTGTGCCGGGGGCGGCGATCGAGGGCATTCCCGAGGAACGGGTCCACGAGGCCGTGATGAGCGCCGTCGGGACCGGCCGCGACGACCTCCGGGCTGGCGGCTACGTGCTGGACACGATCCGGTCCGCCCTCTGGTGCCTGGCCAACCACGGCGGCTTCGAGGAGACCGTCGTCGCGGCCGTCGCCCTGGGGGACGACGCCGATACCACCGGCGCGGTGGCCGGCGCCCTGGCCGGGGCGGTGTATGGCATCGAGGCGATTCCCGGCCGCTGGCGCGACACCGTCCAGCACCGGGCCGAACTCGACAAACTGGCCGCGTCGCTCCTGGACTGGTCCGAGGCGTGATCGGGATGATCGGGCCCTGCCGGGATGCCCGGTGAGCCGGGCGAGACGGGAGTGGCGACCATGGGGACGACGGCGTCGACCGGTGGGCTGCTGCTCTGGGTACTGATCGGCGGGCTGACGTGTTTCGGCCTGGCGGCGATCTTCAGCGTCGGGGCGTTCGTGCTGCTGGTCGCGGCGGCACTGGCGGTCTTCGCCCTGACCGCACCGCCGTGGCGGCCCCGTTGGCAGATGGCCTATCTCGCCGCGCACGCCGTGGGTTTCGTCATCGTCCTGCTCCCGTTCGCGGTGGCCGCCCTGATCCGGTAAGGCGCCGACCGGCCCGGGTGGGGTGGGCCACCCATCGGCCGAGCGGTGCCGATGATCCTGGTGATCCCCGCTCTCGTCATCTCTGGTCCGGCAGACATGGCGCGAGCGGAGAGCCCCAGACGACCGTTCCGGCGGCCTGGAGGGTCACCTGGCCATCGGGGAGGTGCCTCATGAGGACCTCCGCCGCCGCGGCGTCGAAGGCGGCCGCGTCGGCGGGGGACATCCGGTCGCGGGAGAAGCCGTTGCGGGCGTGGAACGATTCGACGTAGTCGGTGATCGATTGGCGGAAGGGCACGGGGTCCGATGACCACTGCCCGGCAACGGAGAAGAAGCCCCGCGACGTCAACTCCTCGATCACGGAATAGGGGCGGTACTCGCGGTTGGTGGAATAGCGGTCGATGACCGGCTGGAGGTCGGCGTCCCACGGGTTGCGGTGGACGGACTCGCCGGCGATCGCGAGCCAACCGTCTGGGGAAAGGAGACGGGCGAACCTCGGCAGGGCGACGTCCCAGTCGAACCAGTGGATGCTCGCCCCGGCCGAGATGAGGGTGTACGGCGGACGCACCGGCGCGGATTCGGCCGGGCCGACCGTCCACGTCAGGCGAGGGTGGTCGCCGCCGGGCAGGCGCCGTCCGGCCCGGACCATCTCGGTGGCGCTATCGACGGCATCGACGCGGGAGACGAGCGGGGCGAGGGGCCGGGCGATGGCGCCGTCACCGCAGCCCACGTCGAGGACGGTGCCCGACGACCCGCCGGCGAGATGGGCCAGCGTGGGGAAGACGGCGTCAGGATACGGCGGCCGGTAGCGGTAAGCGGCCACGACGGCGGGGTCACCGAATTGGTCGCCGTACGCCGGTCCCAGGTGGGCCGGTTTCGGTCGCCGGGCTTCGCTGCTCCCCATTGATCCCCCATGTCTGACCAGGGCGACCGCCCCCGTGGCGACCGATGCGACGTTCGCGCCGCCGTGGCGGCCACGCCAGGGTCACGCCCACGCCGACGCATTTGGCCTCGGGGTCGCCCTGGACCTGCCGCCGGTCGGGTCAGCACGAATCTGCCCTAGCGAGGGCGTTCGGCCCGGAGGATCTCGCGGGTGACCTCCTGGACAAGTGTCACCATCGCGGGGTCGGTTCGGGGTTCGCGGCCTTCGAGGGCGTGGCCGGCGGCGATCTCCCCGATCAACGTCGCCATGGTCTGGCGCGCCGCGTCCTCGTCCGCCGGTGTAGCGGGGACATCGGGGTGCCCGAAGTGGTCGCGGATGCGGCGGAGGGTCTCGGGACTGACGCCGCGCTTGGCGGCGAGGTCGAAGAAGGCGTAGAAGGCGGACCGGGTCGGGACTACTCCGGTCAGGACATCCTCGATGAAGAGGCCGGTGACGTGGTGGGTGCCCGGATCGTATCGCACCGTGAGGAGGTCCTGGCCGCCGTCGTCGAGGACCCACGGCACAGCGGGCTCATTGGTTCCGGAGAACGCGATCATCAGGGAGTCGCTCATCAGGTCGTAGTTCATCCAGGCATGGCGGAGGGACTCTTTGGTCACGGTTGGCCAGATGAATTGGGGGATATCGGGCGGTGTCCTCGTCACGGTCACGGCCATCGCGGCACCTCCCTAGACGCGATCCGACCAGTTGGGTAGGCGGTGATGATCCTACCTATGATTGATACCGCCTGGACTGATACCGCCTGGACCGTCCTCAAACTCAACGCAGACCTTGAGGTAGAGGTGTACCAGCGGGTCTCGCAGCGCCACGTCGGTAATAATTCTCGCGTCCGGGAATCCAGGCATCTCGCATGATGTGCTCCGCCATAACCACGGTCCGGACGACACTGTCCGTCTGTCCAGCAAGTTCCTCGTGATTCGGGACGATGTGGCTCAACCACCGTCGCCGCGTCGCGATCACTGTCCTTCCCCACCGGTCAACGCACGAGAGGATCACGGTATCGTCGCTCACCCTGGCGGTTCCTTCCACATCTTTGGACTGGCCTGATAGGTCTCCCTCCCCTACTCCTCGTCGCGGCCGGCGCGGGAGGCGTCGCGGATGGTCTCCACGACCTCGGCGTCGGCGAGGGTGGTGGTGTCGCCGAGGGAGCGGCCGGCGGCGATGTCGCGGAGCAGGCGGCGCATGATCTTGCCGGAGCGGGTCTTGGGCAGGTCCGGGGTGAAGAGGAGGGTCTTGGGCTTGGCGATCGGGCCGATCTTGGTGGCGACGTGCTGGCGCAGCTCGTCGCCGAAGGCCGCGCTGGGCTCGGTGCCGAGTTTCAGGATCACGAAGGCCGCGATCGCCTCGCCGGTCAGGGGGTCGGGGGTGCCGACCACGGCCGCCTCGGCGACGGACTGGTGGGAGACCAGGGCGCTCTCGATCTCGGTGGTACTGAGGCGGTGGCCGGAGATGTTCATCACGTCGTCGACGCGGCCCATCAGCCAGTAGTTCCCGTCCTCGTCTCGCCGGGCGCCGTCGCCGGGGAAGTAGGTGCCGGGGAAGCGGTCCCAGTACGTCTTCTGGAACCGCTCGGGGTCGCCGTGGATGCCGCGCAGCATGGCGGGCCAGGGGCCCTTCACGACCAGGTAACCGCCCGAGCCGGGGGGGACGGAGTGGCCGTCGCCATCGACGATGTCGGCTTCGATCCCCGGCAGGGGGCGGCTGGCGGAGCCGGGTTTGGTGGTCGTCAGGCCAGGCAGCGGCGAGATCATGATCGCGCCGGTCTCCGTCTGCCACCAGGTATCGACGACCGGGCAGCGGTCGCCGCCGATGTGGTGGTGGTACCAGACCCAGGCTTCCGGGTTGATTGGCTCGCCGACGCTGCCCAGCAGGCGCAGGGAAGTCAGGTCGTGCCCGGCGGCGTGTTGGGGACCCCACTTCATGTGGGCCCGGATCGCTGTCGGGGCGGTGTAGAGGACTGTGACGCGGTAGCGCTCGATGATGTCCCACCAGCGGTCGGGGGCGGGGAAGTCGGGGGTGCCCTCGTACATCACGCCGGTGGTCCGGTTGGCGAGGGGGCCGTAGAGGATGTAGGAGTGGCCGGTCACCCAGCCGATGTCGGCGGCGCACCAGTAGACGTCCTCGTCTTTGATGTCGAAGACGGTCCGGTGGGTGTGGGCGACGCCGAGCAGGTAACCCGCCGTGGTATGGACGATCCCCTTCGGCTTGGCGGTGGTGCCAGAGGTATAGAGGAGATAGAGGGGATCCTCGCTCTCCATCCGCTCCGGCTCGCACTCCGGGGCCTGGCAGGGGACCACCTCGTCCCACCAGATGTCCCGCCCCTCGGCCATCGTCACGTCCTGGCCGGTGCGGCGGGCGACCAGGACGCGCTCGACACTGGGCGCTTGTCCGCCGGCGATGGCGTCATCGACGTTGACCTTCAGGGCGGAGGGCTTGCCGCGCCGGTAGCCACCGTCGGCGGTGACGACCAGCTTGACCCCGGCGTCGTTGATCCGGTCCCGCAGGGACTCGGCCGAGAAGCCGCCGAAGACGACGGTGTGGACGGCGCCGATCCGGGTGCAGGCGAGCATCGCGATCGGCATCTCGAGGATCATCGGCATGTAGACGGCGACCTTGTCGCCCCGGCCGACGCCCAACTCGCGGAGGGCGTTGGCGCAGCGACAGACCTCGGCCAGGAGTTGGGAATAGGTGATCCGCGTCCGGTCCCCCGGCTCACCCTCCCAGTAGTAGGCGACCTTGTCGCCGTGGCCAGATTCGACGTGGCGATCCAGGCAGTTGACGGAGACATTGAGCTGGCCCCCGTCGAACCAGCGGGCATCGGGCGGGTCCCAGGTCAGGACGGTGTCCCAGGGCCGATACCAATCGAGCGAGCGGGCGGCCTCGGCCCAGTAGCCCTCGGGGTCGGCGGCGGCGCGTTCGTAGACATCGGGGTCGCGGACATTGGCCTGGTCGGCGAAGCCAGGCGGGGGCGGGAAGGTGCGGTCCTCGCGGGACAGGGCCTCGATCGCGTCGTGCGAGGCGTCGCGCGGGCTGTCAGCGGGGGTGGCAGCGGGCATGGCGGTGGGTTCGTGGTCGGTCATCCGTGTGGTCCTCTCTGGTGAGTGACAGACAGGGATCGTCGGCGCCGGGGTCGTCCGGCGATGGTCGCGGCAGTATACCGACCGGACGGGAGTCGGAAGACGGGAGTCGGAAGTCGGTAGGGAGTGTGGCCATCCCCTTT
>JBBJOE010000041.1:0-13973 GCA_037721765.1 Thermomicrobiales bacterium | reverse complement strand
CGACGGTCAGACCTTCACGCCCGCGCTGTCGGCCGAGGTGAGCGCCAACCCGGTGGAACAGGTCTTCGCCCTCGACACCCCGGTCCACGCCCGCTTCGCCCGCCTGCGTGTCACGTCGGGCCAGGTCGCGACCGCGAGCCGGGTCCGGATCGCCCAGTGGAAGGTGATCGCCGAACCCGGCTGGTCCCCGCCCGGAGAGGATGGCGGGCTCGAACTGGCGGCCCCCGGCCGGGGTGGACACCTCGTCACCATGGCCCCGCTGCCGCCTGGGAGCATCGCCCTGCCACCACTGCCCGCCGACGGGACGACGCACCTGAGCATCCCGACCGAACCCGGCCAAACGATCTCCTGGGTCGTCGGCTTCCGGGACGACCGGGCAGCCCAGATCACCACGCTCACGTGGTCGGACCCAGCCGGCAGCGACCCCGCCGTCCGTTTCGACGAAGTCACCGTCGAGGTGAGCGCCGAGAGCCCGACGGGTCCATGGACCCCGGCCGGGACCTGGCGGCTCGACCGGTCCGGCCCGGATGCGCCACGCTTGGACCTCTCCAGACCAATCTGGGCCCGCTTCGTCCGGTTCACCGGCATCGCCGGTGACGGCGGCGTGCCGGACGCGACGACCGTCGTCTGGGAACTGCCTGGTCCCATAGGCGTCATCGAGCGGGCTCAGGACGACGACTATCGATCGATCCTCGGTGAATGGGGCCACTACCGGACGGAAGCGATCTACGAGCGACTCGTGCCGCCGCCCGTGCTCACGCTCGATCCGGATGCTGGCGATGGCGCCGAAGGAGCGACCGCACTGCCCCTGGACCACCGGGTGACCGATTCGGCATGGGTCGGCCAGGACGAGGACTGGTACAGGGTCGATGTCCCGGCCGGCGAGACGTTCCTCGCCTTCACCCTCGGCGGCGACCCGTCCCTCGACGTCAACGTGGCGCTCTTCGACGGCGCCGGCTCCCGGGTCAGCCTCGGACAGGAGGTCTCTTCGGCCCGGGAGACGATTTTCACGGCCGCCGTCGAGCCGGGAGCCAGCTACGACCTGCGGGTCACCGAACCGCCCAGTTCGATCGTGATCGCCTTCGATACCAGTTCCAGCCTGGGTCCCTACGCGGCGACCTTCTACCCGGCCCTGAATCGCTACGCGGGGGATGTCCAGACCGGTCAGGAGGCGGTCAACGTGTTGCCCTTCGGAACCGATCCGCTGCTGGACACCCCTTCGGACCAGCCGTACCTGCTCCAGGCCGCCGTGACCAACTACCCGCGCACGGAAAGTTCGAGCGACTCGGAGGGGACCCTGCTGACGGCGATGGACGACATGGCGGACCAGCCGGGGACACGGGCGATCGTCTTGCTCACCGACGCGGCGAGCTCCCCGGCACCGGAGGACCTGGCCCTGCTCTGGCCCACGCTGGGGGCTAACACGCCTCGCGTCTTCGCCGTCCACGTCTCGGGCGGAGGCCCGACCGCGGCCACCGAGCAACACCTGATGCAGGATTGGGCGGCGGTGAACCACGGCATCTACGCTTATGCCGTCAGCCAGGGCGAGATCGACGTGGCCTTCGACCGGGCCGTGACCCTGCTGCGCCGGCCGTCGGTCTACACGCTGGTCGCCGAACCGGCCGACCCGCCCGCGACACCCGAGCCCGAGCCGGCGGCGACGGCGGAGCCCTCCGCCGCGCCCGAGCCCGAACCCACGGCGACGATCCCCGCCGAACCGGGAACGTTGCGCGTCGTCGCGGCCACCGTCGTGGCCGGACAATCGGCCGTCGCGGCCGGGGACGCCAGCGTCGCTATCATCGTAGACACCTCCGGCAGCATGCTGGCGCCACTGGACGGTACGAGCCGGGCGGACGTTGCCAAGGTGGCCCTGGTCGATCTCGTCACCACCACCCTGCCTCCCGGCACCGATGTCTCGCTGCGCGCCTTCGGCGTGGTGCCGGACTCGTGCGAGACACGGCTCGTCGTGCCCCGGGCGCCGCTCGATCCCGCCGCGATGGTAGACACGATCCAGGGACTGGAGGTCGTCAACCTGGTCCGGACCCCGCTCGGCGCGTCGCTGGAGGCGGTCGCCGGGGACCTCGGCACGGAGCCGGGCCCGAAGATCGTCGTCTTCGTCACCGACGGGGAGGAGACCTGCGGCGGTGACCCGGCCGCCGCGATCCAGGCCCTGATCGACAGCGGGATCAACGTCCGGGTCAACATCGTCGGCTTCGCCCTCGACGACGATGCCCTGAAGATCCAATTCGAAGAATGGGCCCGGCTCGGCAATGGCCGCTACATCGACGCCGCGGACGGTGCGGAACTGGCCGCGGCCGTCGCCGAGGCCGTCCAGCCGACCTACGACGTCCTTGACGCCTCCGGCACGGTGGTGGCCCGGGGCCAGGTCGGGGGAGACGCCGTCTCCCTGCCGCCGGGGACCTATACCGTCGTGGTCCGGTCAGAGCTCACCCAGACGATCGACGGGGTCATCGTCACATCTGGCGACGAGACGACCGTCACGTCGACCGGTGACCAAACGGGGATAGGTGCCGGACCGGCCGTCGACTATCGTGAGGTGGCGGCGAGCCGGACGCCGCCATGACGACCGCCCGGGCCGTCCCGAACCATCAGGACGGCCACCCCTCCTCGCGACCCGCGATCGACACGTGACTCGATGGACGACCACCGTGGGCTCCGGCGTCGTCCGCCGCGGGACCAGAACACCTTGAGGAGCCATCCATGGACGACGGGGCCCCACGACGCGCCTACTCCGACACCGACCTGGACGCCTGGGTTGACGAGGGACTGATCGGGGCGGACCAAGCGGCGTCGATCCGGGTTTGGACCGATCACCACCTCGCGCTCCGGGAGCCGCCGTCAGTCCCGTCGTCGGGTCCGGGGCCCGCGACGCTCCCCAACCCGGTCACGGCCAGTGGCCGCGGACGCCGGGAAGATGCGACCGGGGGCAGGTCGAGCCCGGGCGAACGGCTGCAGCAGATCGCCTACTACATCGGCGGGTTCACGATCTTCTTCGCGTTCACGTTCTTCGTCGGTCTCCAGTGGGAAAGCTTGTCCGGGCCAGCCCGGCTCGCGATCGTGGCCGGGGTGATGGGCGGCCTGGTGGCGATCGGGGCGACCCTGCGCCGGGCGGGAGCGCTCACCGGCGGCAACGTGCTGATCTTCGGGGCTACCGGGATGACCCCGCTCCTGACCTACGAGGCGCTGGAGATCCTCGGCATCTGGGGTGGAGGGGACCATGCCGATACCTATCCGGAGTTTTACCGCCGGATCGACGGGGCCTGGCTGACCCTGGAGATCGTTTCGGTCGCGGTCGCGGTGTTCGTGGTCGGTTGGGTGCGGTTCCCCCTGATCACGCTCTTGATCGCCTTCTGGACCTATTACCTGAGCATGGACGTGGCCGAAGCGCTTTGGCGGGACGGGCCCAGTGACACCCAGCGGAGCATGGCGTTCGCCGTGGTCGGCCTGGCGATGGTCGGATTGGGGTTGGTCCTCGACCACCGCGGGCTGCGGCCATACACCCGCTGGTTCTGGTTGTTCGGCCTGGCCGGTGCCCAGGGCGGTCTCGGGGCACTCGCGCTCCAGAACGACCGAGATCTCCTTGTGGGCCTGGGATTCCTCGCCGTGTCGGTCGGGTGGGTCGTCGCCAGCGTCTGGCTCTCCGCGACCGTCTTCCTCGTCTTCGGCGCCCTGGGGATCTACGCCTACGTCGGCTACCTCGCCTTCTCCGTCTTCGACGGGGCCCTGGGGTTCATCTTCACCCTCGCCGCCGTTGGCCTCTTCCTCGTCCTGACCACATTCGCCTATGCCCGCGTCATCGGCCCCTGGCTCGACCGGACGTTTCGCGGGGAACGCGCGGAGATCGCCTGACGAACGAGGACCCAACTGAGCCGGCTCACGTCGGATCCAGCGAGAAGTGTCCGACGTCAAGCCAGGCGACCGATGACATGCGCGGCGAGAGCCACGGCCTCGCGAACGACGAAGCCGAATTCTCGACCGGTGTTGGGGCGGATCGGGCTATCGGGGGCGGCCGAGCTGTATGCCTCAAAGCCGAGGTCGCGGGCCATCCGTTCCGAGCGGAGCAGGTGGAAGCCGTCGCTGACGAGGAGGACGCGGGTGATGCCGAGCGGTTCGAGGACCGCGTCCACGCCGACCATGCTCTCCCAGGTATCCCGGCCCTGCGTCTCCAGAAGGAGGGCCGACTCGGGGACCCCCAGTCCGATCAGGTAGTCGCGGCCCGCCTCGGCCTCGGTGGTCACGTCGCCCGGCTGCTGGCCGCCGGTCAGGACGATCACCGGCGCCAGGCCGCGCTCCCAGAGATCGTGGGCATGGTCGAGCCGGGCCCGCAGGACGGACGTGGGCCGGCCGTTGTACTGGGCCGCGCCGAGGACCACGATCGCCTGGACCGGCCGGGCCTCGTCGGTCCGGGCCTGGCGGTAGATCGTGGCGACCAACGCGACACCCAACAGGGGCGGCAGCAACAACATCGACAGGAATGCCGGCACGAACCACCTCCAGACCCGCCGGGCGCGGCTCCGGGTCGCGCGCGGGCGGCAAACCGCATCTGCAGGACCGGTCACCTCCCACTCGGGGTCCCCGGTCACGACGCGGGCCGCGACCCCGGCCGGAGATCGGTCCCGCTCGGCTCGATCACTGTCTCCCGACGTCGCGGCGGGAGCGGTCGGCCGCGTCCCGGGGAGCGGGAACCGGCGCTGCGTACCGAATGGCTCCGTCACGACCTGGTCGGGCATGCGGGGAATGATGACACCCGGGCCGACGGCGACACAAGGCGACGCGAGACAGGATCGAGCCCACGCGCCCGATCAGAAAACGTCCCCCGGCGTCCCGGTCCGGCGGCAATCCCGGGTCTCACCACCGGGACGACCCCCAGGCTCCACGGCCCAGGACGTCGTTCCCTACCCGCCCGCGGGCGCGACCTGGTCATCGACCCGGGCCGCCTCGGCGTCTGCCTTGACGGTGGCGTCCGGTCGCCGGCCGAGTTTGCCCTCGTTGACCAGGGTGCCCAGGACGTCGAGGATGATGTGGACGCCCAGGCCAGAGGTGATGTCGCTGACGTCGTACTGCGGCGCGACCTCGACCAACTCCATCCCGGCCAGGCCCTCGCGGGTCACCAAGTGCAGCATGCGCAGGGCTTCCCGGGGCAGCAGGCCGCCGGACATCGGCGTGCCGGTGCCCGGGGCGAAAGCGGGATCGATCGAGTCGATGTCGAAGGAGAGGAAGACGGCCTTGGCGTCCTTCCAGGCTAACTCCAGGGCCAGCTCGGCCACCCGGTCCACGCCCCAGCGATCGACATCGGTCAACGTGATGACGCTCGCCTGGCGCTCGCGGGAGACGCGGACCCCGGAGCGGGAACTGGTCCAGCCGCCGATCCCGACCTGGACCAGGTTGGTCGCCGGGGCGTTGGGGATGTTGGTGGCGTGGAAGAATGGGGTGCCGTGCATCCGCTCGTCCATGTTGTATTCCGAGAGGTCGCTGTGGCGGTCGAAGTGGATGATGCCGATGTTGCCATCGACGAAGGGCGCCAGGGCCCGGATGTCCGGGTAGCCGATCGAGTGGTCGCCGCCCAGGATGACCGGGAAGATGCCCCGCTCGTGGACGTAGGCCACGGCCCGGTCGATCTGGTCGAAGCTCTTCTCGATGTTGGCCGGCATCACGTTGACGTCGCCGCAATCGACCATGTCGAGTGACTCGTGCAGGTCGACGCCCAGTTCCATGTTGTACGTAAAGGCGGAGAGCTGCGAGATGCGCCGCAGCGCGTCCGGGCCGAAGCGGGTCCCGGGCCGATAGGTGGTGCCGGCGTCGAGCGGGGCACCGACGAACGCCACGTCCCGATCGGCCAGTTCCCGCATGTCCTCCTGGAAGGGCACCCCGACGAAGGTCCAGCCGTTGCCGCGCCCCGCGGCCCGGTTGAAGAGGGGAATCTTGCGGTCCTGGACGGACGCCGCCGACTCGAGGCCGAACTCCAGCGCCCGTTCCTGTCGCTCCTTCGATCGTGCCGACGGGAGTTCGGCCTCCCGTTCCACCATCCGCGTGCCGTGGAGTTGATCCCGTCCCAACCGATCCGATGCCGAACGATCCGACGTCAAACGATCCGATCCCATCCGAGCCTCGTGACGCGACGGTACCACCGCTGGGCACCACATCCGAACGGCCGCGCGGCGGAGACGCGCCCGGGTAAGCGATGCTCATGATACGACGATCACTTCCGGCCACGTCGTGTCACGAGCACCGGCCCCGCCGGATGTCCCTCTGACCGGGCGTCGCCCTCGTCACGACGTTGGACCAAACCTCGCCACATCGTCTAGCACGGCCGGGTTCTCCAACGCCGACGTGTCACCCGGCGGAGTACCGAGGTAGGCCGCCCGCAGCAAGCGACGCATGATCTTGCCGTTACGGGTGCGGGGGAGGTCACTCACCACGTGGACGGCGTCCGGCCGCAGCGCGGCGCCGAGTTGGGCCGCGACCATCGCTCGCACCGCCGCCGGCACGGCCAGGTCGCCTTCGTCACCCAGTGCGGTCGCCTTGGTGGGCACCACGAAGATCACGGCGCACTCCCCCTTGACCGGGTGGGGCACGCCGATCGCGGCGGCCTCGCGGACGCCAGGGTGCGTGACGGCCGCCGACTCCAGTTCGGCCGGACCGATCCGCTTCCCGGCGATGTTCAGCGTGTCGTCACTGCGGCCCCGCAGGAACCAGCCGTCGCCGGTGATCTCGGCCCAGTCGCCGTGGACCCAGAGATCGGGGAAACGGGACCAGTAGGTCGCCAGGTACCGCTCCGGGTCGCCCCAGAACCCCCGCGTCATCCCCACCCACGGCTGGCGGACGACCAGCTCCCCGACCGCGCCCCGGATCGGTCGCCCGGCGTCATCGACGACATCGGCGGCCATGCCGGGCACTGGCCCGGTGAACCCGCCGGGCACGGCGGGGGCGACCGTCAAGCAACCGACGATACCGCCGCCCGTCTCGGTCCCGCCGGAATAATTGATCACCGGGCAGCGTCCGCCCCCTACGAGGTCGGCGTACCACCGCCACGGCGTCGGATTCCACGTCTCGCCGGTCGAGCCGAGGACGCGCAGCGATGACAGGTCGTGCCTGGTCACCCACTCGTCGCCGTGGGGCATCAGCGACCGGACGACCGTCGGGGCCAGGCCGAGGACGGTGACCCGGTGCCGGGCGACGATCTCCCAGAGCCGGTCCGGCCGGGGAAAGTCCGGCGTTCCCTCGAAGAGGGTCACCGTCGCCCCGGAGATCAGGCCGCCGGCCAGCAGCCAAGGACCCATCATCCAGCCTAGATCGCTGAGCCAGAACAGGGTGTCGTCCGGCCCGGCGTCGAAGCAGAAAGCCAGGTCGTGGGCCGCCTTCAGCGGGAACCCGGCGTGGACGTGGACGGCCCCTTTCGGCTTCCCGGTCGTGCCGCTGGTGTAGATGATCATGTACGGCTCGTTCGCATCGGTGAGGACCGGCCCGACGGTCGTCCCGTCCGCTCCGGGTGTCGTCACCTCCTCCCACCACAGGTCCCGGCCCGTCGTCATCGATACCGGCTCGCCGGTCCGCCGGACCACCACGCACCGCGTCACTCCCGGCGCCAGGTCCAGGGCGGCGTCGGCCGTCGCCTTCATCGGCACCGTCGCGCCCCGGCGCCGGGCCCCGTCGGCCGTGATCAGCGTCGTCGCCCCGGCATCGCGGAGGCGCCCCGCAACGGCCTCCGGCCCATAGCCCGAGAACATCGGCACGATGACCGCCCCCAGCCACCCGCAGGCCAGGACCGCGACCGCCGCCTCCGGGATCATCGGCAGGAAGATGCCGACCCGGTCCCCACGCCGGACACCGATCCGGGCCAATCCGGCCGCGCACCGCGCGACCTCGGCAGCGAGTTCCGAGGTCGTCAACCGGCGGGTCGCCCCATCGTCGCCCTCCCAGACGATCGCGACCCGGTCCGGCTCCCGGGCGGCGGGCCGGACCACCGCGTCGGTCAGATAGGTATATCCGGCACCGGGGAAGAACTCGGCCCAGGGCATGCCCCGGCCCAGGTCCAGCGGCTGGTCATAGGGCCGGTGGAAGCCGATGTCGAGGAAGCGAACCACCGCGTCCCAATACCAGCCCGGGTCCGCCTCGGCCCGGGCCTGGAGGGCATCAACGCCGTCCAGGCCCAAGTCGGCCACGAAGGCGAGTAGGCGGCTCCGCTCCCTGTCGGCCGGTCCAGGGTGCCACGTCGCGACGGCAAACGGTCGTGCGCCGGTCGTCCGTTCGTCCATTCCCACGCTTGCTCACCTCACCACTCGCCACGTCGCCGCTTCCGCGCCGCCCCATTGTTCGACCCCGGCCATTGGCGGTCAAGCGGGGAGAATGACCCCTCCACTGTGGCACACTGGGGCGGAGATCGAGCGATGGGTCGGTCGAGTCTGACCCGTCTCGTCCCTCGACGAGGTGATCCCATGCCGCGTTGGCCATTCGGGCGAGACAAGACGGACGCCGGTGCCCAAGGATGGGATGTCGCCGTGGCCGAGGGGGCCCGCACCGCCCGGCACGACGGCAGCCTGCCCCGGCCCCGGCCAACCACGACCGCGCCACCGGGCGCTGGGTCGGACGCGCGGCGCCAACGTCGGGTCGATGACCTGGTCCGCCGTCGGGAGGGGCTCAGGTTCGACGTCGAGCAGGGCGAGTTGGCTCGCCATCCGGAGAACCCCTGGGCCGAGCGGGTGACCCTGCTGAACGAGACCCTGGCGACGGTCGCCGCCGACCGGGAGGCATTGGACCGCGCACCCCGCATCCCCGGGTGGGCGGTACCGCCCGTCCCGGTCGAGGCCATCGCGGTCCGGACCGGGGATCTGGTGACGGTCGCGTTCGCGGTGGCGGGCGAGCGATTCACCTTCGAGGAGGCGCCGGACTGGGACCAGCGGGGCGGGCCGGTCGTCCGGGGCGACCTGCGGCCGGTGTCGGGATCGACGGAGACGGTCGTCTCGGCCCTGGTCGGGGTCCCAGACGGGGAACATGATGCCCTGGTCGCCCATCTCGACGGGCTGCTTTCCTTCGCCGCCGACCTGCGGGACCGGGCCCTCGCGGGGACACCGTTGGCACGCCACGTCAGCCTGGCCGACCTCGCCGCACCGTGCCCGGAGTGCGGCGGCTGGCGGGATTGGCTCGGCAATTGCCCCCGTTGCGCCGCCCGGGACGCCGCCCGCCGATCGCTGCGCCAGGAAGAAGAACGGATCATGGTCGAGCGGGACGCGGAGATGGAGATCCGGCACCGGCTGACGGAGCGGTTGCCGCTCGCCCGCCGCCGGCTGGCCGATATCGAGGCCGAGTTGGTGGCGCTGGCGCCAGGGGCGTAGGGTCGCGACGGCACCGGCGACCGGAGGGAAGGACACGTGGCGATCGATCGCATCCTGGCGGGCAACGAGGTGGTCGGGGTCGTCCTGGCGATCATCATCGTCCTCATCGCCCGGGCTAACCTCCCCTTCCTGCGCGATGTGTTCTCCGATGGGGAAGCCCCCTGGCGCGGCCTCGCGCGCAGCGCCACCCTGGCGCTGGGCCTGACGCTGGCCTGGGTCAGCGTGTTCGACCACTGGCGGCAACTGCTCGACGAACCGATGCGGCAACTCGGCCAGTTCCCGTCCGAGAAAATCGTCCTCGACCCGACCCCGGCCCCGCTCCGGACGGTGAGCCTGGTCCTGTTGGCGTCCGTGGTCCTCGGATTCGCCCCGCTGGTGGCCCGCCACGTCGGGGGCTACCCGATCCAGGTCGTCGGGGCGATCGGGTGCCTGCTCCTCTGCCTGCCGCTCTACACGCTGCGGGTCCGCTTCGACTTCGGCCTGGCCCTGGGCTTCGACGCCGACCCGCGCAACCCGATCGACCTGGCCGGATACGCGCTCTACCTGCTGATCACCTGGGGGTTCTTGACCGGGGTCCTGCTGCTGCTGGTGACCGGGATCACCTTCTTGGTAGCCCTGCCGGTGACGCTGCTGCTCGACCTCACCGGGCGGCGTCACCCGCGAATCACCCATGAGGCGGACTCCTTCTTCGGGTCGCTCGCCGACCGGGCGACGAGGCGGGACGGTCCCGGTGGCCAGGCGATCGATCGCCCGGTGCCGCCCCCACCTTGACGGGTCGTACGCAAGGAGTGCCCGGCGTGAGCGAGCCGAGCGTCGGTCCCGCCGGGGGGGCGGGCTGACCACGACCGCGACGGCTCCTACGGCGACATCCTGATCCCGGCGGCCCGCATCACGGCCCTGAACGTCTGGATGAAGGCGAGGCCGTCCGGTGTCCCGAAGGAGATCGTCCGGTCGCCGACCCGGGTGACCCCGGCCAGCGTCGCCCCGGCGTCGGCCCGCGATTGGTGGTCAAAGTCCAACTCGACCGTCGTGCCGGGCGGCATCGTCCACGGCGCCAGGCCCGCCGCGCGCTCGACCGCCGCCTTGGCCCCCTCGCGGATGCGCTGCTGGGCCGTCTCCGGGTGCAGGTGGAGCGCGGCGAACGTGGAGTAGCCCTCCTTGACGGCCACGCCGACGACCCGGTCACCCAGCATCGCCTGGACCTGGGCGACGGCCACGGCATCGCCGGTGACCAGGGCCACCGGGACGCCGAAGTACCCGGCGACAGCGGCGTTGATGCCGAACTCGCCGGTCGAGACCCCGTCGAACCGCACGTCGTTGAGCCAGCCGGTCCAGGTGTGGGCGAGGGGCGCGGCGGTCGTCCCGGCCTTGGCATGGTAGCCGGTGTAGAAGAGCGCGCCGACGTCTGGCAGTTCCACGCCCTGGGCCATCCCCAACGGCTTGTCCGACCCGCTGACGAAGCGACAGGCCGGGTGCAACTCCTCGGGGACCAGGTTGCGCATCCCATCGTGACTGTCATTGACGATCACCTCGTCGGCCCCGCCCGCCAGGGCCCCCTCGATCGCGGCATTGACCTCACGGGTCATCCGCGACCGGGCCCGCTCGTACTCGACGGTGGAGGTCGGCCCGCTCCCACCGCCCTCCTCGGGCGGCATCACCTGCACCCAGGAGACGACGCCGCACGTCCCTTCCATATCGGCCGATATCACGACGCGCATACCCATGTCCCTCCGGTGACGAATCGGGAGTCATCTCGCCCCCGGGAGAGTCTATCAACTGGGCGACGGTCCCAAGGTGGCCACCGGCGCCTGGCACGGCAAACGCCAACCGGGATCTCTCCCGGCTGGCGTGACCAGATCGTCGATTCCCGTCGCCGCGGCTAGCTCGCGTTGCGACGGCGGCGGCGCTCGGCCTTGCGGCGCTTGGCGCGGCTCTCTTCCTGGACGCTGATGAAGCGCAGCCCGCGCCGGTGCTCCCGGATGATCCCGGAGCGCTCGATGGTCTTGGTGAACCGACGCAGCAACTGGTCGAAGCCCTCGGACTCCCGCAACTCAACCCGCATCTGACCTCCTCGTTTCATCCGGACACCCGGCATCCCGGGGCGTTCACGCACGCGACACGCCCACCGGCAACCGCCGGTCCTGCTCCCCGCAGTATACGATACCCCCGCGCGGGTGCCTACCGTTCGGAAACCCGGCGCGCCGGTGACCTCGCGACGCTCGGCCGCGTCTGACGAGACAGCGCCAGGACGACCGCTCCGGGGGTACCTCACACAGTTTCCCAGCGACGACCCAAAGAAAGGGCCTCCGTGGACCGCACCGTCAACGCCGTCGCCGTCACCCCCGGCGTGGCCCACAGCATCCACCTCTACCGGGCCCCGCTGCCCCCGCTCGGACCGGGCGATGTCTTGGTCCGGCCGCGCCAGGTCGGAGTCTGCGGCACCGACCGGGAGATCATCGAGGCCGGCTTCGGCGCCGCCCCGGCGGGAGAGACCAGCCTGGTCCTCGGCCACGAGGTGCTGGGCGAGGTCGAGGCGGTCGGGGCGGCAGTCACCTCGTTGCGCCCGGGTGATCTGGTCTCGGCGACCGTGCGGCGTCCAGATGGCTGCCCAGCATGCCTGGCAGGACAACCAGACATGTGCCAGTGGCTCCAGTACGACGAGCGCGGCATCCTTCGCGCCCACGGCTTCATGGCCGAGCACTTCGTCGAGGCGGAAGCGTACCTCGTGCCGGTACCGGCCTCTCTGGCCGAAACGGGCGTCCTCCTGGAACCCTTGAGCGTCGTCGAGAAGGCGTACCGCCAGGCGAGCCTGACCCAGCGACGGATCACGAGTTGGTCGGCCCGCACGGCCGTCGTCCTCGGCGCCGGCCCGATCGGCCTGCTCCAGACGATGCTGCTCCGGGAGCGCGGCGCCGAGGTCTGGACCCTGGCCCGCTCCGCCGCCCCGACCGACGCGTCCCGGGTCGTCGAAGCCTGTGGCGCCCGGTATGTCTCCACCGCCGACCAGACGGTGTCGGCCCTCGCGGCGACCTTGCCCCCGATCGACCTGATCGTCGAGGCTACTGGGGTCAGTTCGCTGGTCGCCGAGTGCATGGCGGCCCTTGGCGCCAATGGCGTGCTGGTGCTGCTGAGCATCACCGGCCAGAACGCGATGACCAGCGTGCCGCTGGACGCGATCAACCGGAGCTTCGTCCTCGGCAACAAGGTGATGATCGGCAGCGTCAACTCCGCCCACGAGGATTTTTCCTCCGGGGTCGCACGGCTGGCTCGGTTCGAGACGCTCTGGCCCGGCCTGACCGCCTCGCTGATCACCCGCCGCGTGGCCGGCCTGGACCATGCCGCCGAGGCCATCGCCGAGCGGAGCGGCATCAAGACGGTGGTCGAGTTCCCAGGCTGACTTGGCCACCGGGCGACCGGGGCAGTCAGGCTACGCCAGGGTCACCGCTTGGCATGGCCGTTGCACCGTGCGTTCCGGTTCCCACCCCGTCGATTGGGAACCCATATCCACGGGAGGGATGATCGATGTCCAAAGAAACGAACGATCTGAAGCGTGGCGACCACGTCGAGTGGAACACGTCCCAGGGCAAGACCGATGGTGTCGTCAAGAAGAAGCTGACCGGTCCGACCGACATCAAGGGGCACCACGTCGCCGCCTCGGAGGACAACCCCGAATACCTCGTCGAGTCCGACAAGACCGGGGCCCAGGCCGCCCACAAGCCCGGCGCCCTGACCAAGAAAGGATCGTAGATGAGCACGACCCAACAGGAGCACATCGCCAAGCTCAACGACATGGTGAAGGACATCGAATTCGCGATGATGACGACCGTGGAGCCGGACGGCGACCTGCGTTCCCGCCCGATGGCGACCCAAAAGGCCGAATTCGACGGCACGCTCTGGTTCTTCACCCTCGCCAGCGATCCCAAGGTCGCCGAGGTCCGGCGTGACCAGCGGGTCAATCTCAGCTTCGCCTCGAAGGACGACAACGCCTGGGTCTCGATGTCGGGGACGGCCGAAGTTGTCCGGGATAAGGCGAAGATGAAAGAGCTTTGGCAGAAGCCGTTGGAGGCCTGGTTCCCCGAAGGCGTGGACGACCCGAATCTGTCCCTGCTCAAGGTGACCATCGGTCAGGCCGAATATTGGGACGCGACTTCGAATAAGATCGCCTACGTCGCCGGCATGATCAAGGCGATCGCCTCGAATGAGTCCTACGAACCTGGCGAGAACGAGAAGATCACATTGCGCGAGGGGTAGTGGGTCTACCAGGTCAGCGCCGCAAGACTGAGGAGACGCCATGAATCGCCAAGACAACGACGGGCAACGGTCCCCCGGCAGCGAGTGGCTCGGCATCGGGATGGCGATCGGGGTGTCCCTGGGAGCCGCGCTCGGCATCGCGCTCGGGTCACTCGTGCTCGGGGTAGCGATCGGCTCGGGCCTCGGCGTCGCGTTCGGCGCGGCCATGATGCGTGCCAAAGGTGGCGACCGCTAGGTCGTCTGAGCTCCGCACCGCCAGGCCCCCGGACCGAAACGGGCAACCCATGCCTCAGATGCGGTCACGGTGTTCCAGCAAATCGACGTACTGCAGCAGGTGGCGGATGCCGAGGTAACGTTCCTGGACCCTGT
>JBBJOE010000313.1:0-3848 GCA_037721765.1 Thermomicrobiales bacterium | reverse complement strand
GGTACGCGAAGGTCCGGGCGGCTGGCTCGCCGGTCACCCGATCGTGCCGCGCACCTATCCCGACGACCCGGCCCGGGGCATCGAACTGTGGCGTGGCGGGGAGTCCGTCCCATTCTGGACCGCCGTCGGCCAGGAGAGGCGGACACTGCACCCCTTCCAGGCCGGTGACCAGATCGTCCTGGCGGCGAGCGGCGGGTGGGTCGCCATCTCCGCCAATGGCGACGAGGTCGACCTCGGTCCAGAGACGACCGGCGGGGAGATCAGCGACGGCGTGATCGGCCCGGGCGGGGTGATCGCCTATGTCGCCCAGGGACAGCTCCTGATCGCCTCCCTGGATGCCCCGGGCGCCAATCCGGCAGCCGTCGCGGGCGGTGGGGACGCCCGAGGGTTCGACTGGGCGCCTGATGGGTCCGCCCTGGTCGTGACGAGCGGATCGACCCTGACGATCGTCTCCCCATCGGGAGACGTCACCGCCACCGCGGACGTCTCACCCGCTGGCGCCGCCCGTGCCCCCGCCTGGGTCACCGACGGGGTCCTCTTCATCGATGCCGCGACCGCCCAACTCTGGTTCCTGCCCGGGTCGGCCCTGCCATCTTGAGCCAGTTTTCGCCGGTAGGGGAGGGCACCCAGGACGCGTTCGGGACGTGGTCACTCCTCCGCCTGACGACACCGCACGGCGCACGGCGCACGGCGCACGGTGCACGGTGCACGGTGCACGGTGATTCTTGGGTATCTCTCTTCTGTTATATAAACGTAGTGCTAGTCGTCATATATCCTGTCATGTCAGACAAAATATCTCTATTTATTAGGAATATCTACGTGTTTTTCACTACGATGCAAACACGGGAACGAAGAGGCACGGCGACGCTGGGTGGGCCACCTCGCGAATATGTATCTACAACGTGCTTCCGCGGTACATCGCAACAATCGTATAGGGTCGCATCTCGTGTCCTCCCGGCGTTGATCACCCCGGCCTCTCACTGATGCGGATCGCCCGGTAGGGCCGCGGTAGCTCCGATCAGGCGGTAACGCTATCGAATCACCCGGGACGGTAGCGTGGGGCCAGGAGAGCCGAGAGGCCTTACCTCTCTGGACCGGTGCGGCGAGGCCATCGGGCGGCACGCCGGTCGCGTCACCAGGGGCAACCGGGACGTCAACGGGTTGGGGATTGCGCCCGTGATCGGGCACGATGGGGAGTCTGGAGATGCTAGACTCCCCCTACTATGGACCGTGAACGTTTCCCTGCCGACGGCACTCCGGCCGAGCCCACCCGTGGACAGCGATTCGCCCGCACGGTGGTCACGGTCACGGTGGGCTCGTTGATCGACCAGGTCGCTAGGGCGCTGGTCGTCCCGGCCAACCAGCGCGGCACCCTCGCCGTCGGGCTGAGCCGGTCCGTCGGGCGCGAGGCCGCCGGGCGGATCGAGCGCGCGATCATGACTCAGGCCCCCCTGGCCCTCGGATCAGTCGCCCCGTCCGAGGCGGGCCTCCTGGAGGCGCGTGGCGTGGAGGTGATCGTGCACGCCATCCTGCGGGAGATGCCCGGTGCCCCGACCACCCTCGCCACGATCGAGCGCACGACCGTGGCGATGCTGGCCCTCTGCGAGGCCCGCCGCTGGCGGACCGTCGCCTTCCCCGCGTTCGGCACCGGGATCGGACACTGGCCGCTGCCGGTCGAGGCGGTCGGTGAGGTGATGGTCGAGACGATCGTTGGCTACCTGCGCCGCGTCGACTCGCGCCTCGAGGTCTTGACCTTTGTCACCCGGGACGAGGACGAGCGGGAGACGATCCTCGACATGATCGACCGTGCCCGCCTGGTCCGATGGCAGGAGCCCGCCTGATGAGACGCCCACCCGCCGATCGCTCCGGGGACATCCCGGTCAACCTGGGTCACGGCGCCGTCGTCCCCTACGGCTGGCGGTTCGGCCGCCACCTGACCCGCGCTCGAACCGATGTCCTGCTGCGGTCCCAGGGCTTGCGCCGGTTGAAGGGCGGCTGGCGCGGTCGATTCGCGGCGATGGGCCTGCCAGACGATATCGTCACCGCCACCCTGGCCGAGGTCCGCGCCCTCACCGGTTGGGCCGAGGCCTGGACGGAAACCGCCCAGCGGTTCCTCGGCGACGCCCGCCGGGCCGAGCGCGACGGCGACCTGGCCGGCGACGCCGCCCTGCGCCAGCGGGCCGCCCTCTGCTACCACATCGCCGGTTGGTTCGCCTTCGAGGACGAACGCCTCGCCAAAGCCTGTCGCGCCTCGGCCACGAGCCTCTTCGCGCGCACCGTCACGCTGACCCTCCCCGGCACCCGCCGGGTCCTCGTTCCCTGGCGGGCGACCATGCTGCCCGGCTACCTGGCCCTCCCCAAGACCCCCGGTCCATCCCCCCTGGTCGTCCTGCTCAATGGCGTCACGACCAGCAAGGAAGAACTCATCCTGTGGCGCGGGGCCTTCCTGCGGGAGGGGCTGGCGGTCCTCGCCCTCGACAACCCCGGCACCGGCGAGGTGACCGGCGGCCGCGTGCCCGACCCCCGCGACGACGACTTCACCGCTGGCCTCTTCGACCTGGCGACCCACGACCGTGACCTCGACCCGGATCGCGTCGTCCTGGCCGGCTTCAGCCTCGGGGGCGCGATCGCCGTCCACGCCGCCGCCGCCCACCACCGCATCGCCGGCGTCGTCGCCGTGACTCCCCCCTTCGCCCCCGGCGACTGGTTCGACCGGGCCATCCCCCTCCTGCGGGACCAATGCCTGATCGCCGGTTCGGACGAGGACCTGGGTGGCCTGGCCGATGCCTACGACCTGGCGCCGGCGATGGCCCGCCTCCGTTGCCCGGCCCTGGTCTTCGGCGCCGGCCAGGACCTCTTGGTGCCGCCTGCCGAGGCCGTCCGCCTCGCCGCCGCCGGGGGCGACCTCGCCACCCTGGTCTGGTATCCCCGGGGCTCGCACGGCCTCTACGACGCCCTCGAAGACTGGACGACCGACGCCGCCCGCTGGATCGCCGCGCTGGTCGGTCACGAGGTCGCCCCAGTCCCGGCCAGCACCGTGGACCTGGCCGCCACCGTCGTACCCGCCGGCTTCCCACCGCCCCGGCAAGACGCCGTCCCCCCAGATACCAGCCCGGCGGCCACGGTCTCGTCAGAGTCGATCCCTCCGGCCACCTGGCCGGTGCATGGCTCTCCCGCCGCCGCGGGCGCGCCACCTCCCGCCGACCTCGCCCCGGTGGTCGTCACCGCGATCGGGGTGATCGGGACGGATGACGACGCCGGTGGGGGAGGGGAGGACGCGCTCCCGGCGGCACCGGGCGGGACCAGAGTCGTCCCGGAAGACTGGCCGGCCGAGAGGGGGGCGACCTGGGCCGGAGGCGCGCGACCCGATGACCATCCGCGAGACGAGCGCGACGGGCGAGGCGAGGGGGACGGATTGTCCCGCTCGGCGGGGACTGATCCCCGGCCCGTCGAGCGCGTTCCCCCGGCGACGAACCGGTGGTCGAGGCAACCCGGTTGGGACGGAGAAGACCGGATCATCGACTCCCGGGTGGCCAACGACCGCCCGCCCACCTCCCCGACCGACAGCACCGCCGAACACCCGATCGCCCGGCCCGAGGATTTTGCCTGATCGGCTCAAGTTGAGCGCGTTCCCGACCCATGTTCAGGTCGGCGTTCGCCCGGTCTCCCGGGCCATGTCCGCGGCTCGGCCCCGGCCGCTGATCGAGATCGGCCCCATGCCCCCCGCCAGGATCCGCTGCCCCGAGTCTCAATAGACAATGAACAGGTTGCGGGATCGTTTTCCGGCCTGGCAGGCTAGGGTGATGAGAGCGCATGCCGCCGAATTCCGCACCCGCATCGTCGCCACC
>JBBJOE010000312.1:0-3866 GCA_037721765.1 Thermomicrobiales bacterium | reverse complement strand
CCCTTCGGCCACGTCGCCGAGCGGGAGCTGGACGACATCCTCACCGGCCAGCACGGCCTCGCCGACGGCTTCGAGGGCAACGCCCAGTCGTTCCGGGTCGTCACCACCCTGGCCGTCCGCCACGAGGACGTCCCCGGCCTCGACCTGACTCGGGCCACCCTCGGCGCGATCCTCAAATACCCCTGGACCCGCGCCGCCTCCGGCCCCGCCGCCCGCAAGTGGGGTGCCTATACCTCCGAGGCCGGCCAGCTCGCCTGGGCGCGGGAGGGCTGCCCGCTGCTCCCTGGCCAGCCGACCCTGGAGGCGGCGGTGATGGACTGGGCTGACGACGTCACCTACGCCGTCCACGACGTCGAGGACTTCTTCCAGGCCGGCCTGATCCCCCTCGACCGCCTGGTCACCGACCCCGCCGAGCGCGACCGCTTCCTGGCCGCCGAGGTGTCCCGTCTGGCGGGCCAGGGTGGCCCGGGCAGCCAGGAGGGCCGGACCGCCTTCTCCGCCGCCGACCTGGAGGCCGCCTTCCACGGCCTGATGGCGATGGTCCCCATCGCCGCCCCCTATCGCGGCGTCCGCGCCGACCGGGCCGCGCTGCGGGCCTTCGCCTCGACCCTGATCGACCGCTTCCTCGCCGCCACGTCCCTCCGCGACGACCCGGCCCACCCCGCCGGCCCGCTCGTCATCGAGCCCCGGGCCCGGATGGAGGTCCTGATGCTGAAGGGCCTGACCTGGTACTACGTGATCGCCAGCCAGGCCCTCCTCAGCCAGCGGTTCGGCCAGCGCCGCCTGGTCCGCTCCGTCTTCGAGATGCTGCTCGCCGCCTCCGACCACCCCGGCGACTGGCCGATCTTCCCCCCGATCGACCAGGACACCGTCGCCGGCCTGGACCCCGCCGACCACCCTGGCCGCATCCGCCTCGTCGCCGACGTGAGCGCCTCGATGAGCGAACCCCAGGCCATCGACATCCACGCCCGCCTCACCGGCCGCGCCCCTGGCCTCGACCCGACGATCGTCATCCCCTGACAGACGGAAGTCGGTAGTCGGAAGACGGAAGTCGGAAGAACGAAGGAGTCGGGGCGTTTGCCGCCCGCCCTCTCCGGGTAGGGGGACGCTGGACACCCCCCTCTGCCGACTACTGACTACCGACTTCCGACTTCCGACTCGTCATTCCTAATTGACAGGGCAGAACAAGTGGTCTACTGTACGGACACAGCCTGCCGGGCGGTCCGGGAGGAGAATCACGACCGAGGGAAACCCCATGCGCACCAGGCTCGGCCACATCCAGCTCAACGTCGCGGCCGCCAACATCCCGTTCTATGCCGACCTCTTCGCCTTCATGGGCTGGCCGGTCATCCACCGGGCCGACGGCATGCTCGGCGTCGCCGGGGCGGGGGAGGAGAGCGTCTGGTTCATCAGCGGCGACGTCAAGGACGTCTCCAACGACTACGACGGTCCGGGCCTCAACCACCTCGCCTTCGCCGCTGAGTCGATCGCCGACGTCGACGCGGCCGCCGCCTACCTCCGCGAGCGGACCGTGGCCCACCTCTTCGAGACCCCCCGCCACCGCCCCGAGTTCGCGATGAGCGAGGCCGACACCTACTACCAGGTCATGTTCGAGACCCCCGACCGCCTCCTCTTCGAGGTCGTCTACACCGGGCCACTGACCGCCTGACGTGCCCGCTTGGCGAGTCAGCCCTATGGGCGCCCCCCGGCCCCGCGCCGCGTCGGCCCGTCGGTGCGACCGGCCGATCACCCAACACCCGATGTGATGAAAACTCGGTAGGGCGCTGCTTGCTGCGCCCTACACGCGGTACGTACGTCCTGTCTTGGACATTCGTTAGGCAGTACAGCGCAGCAAGCAGCGTCCCGACTACATACGTCACCTCACGGCGAACGCCACCACGACAGGCGGAGCGACCAAACGTTCCCGCCCAGCTCGCTCCCCATTCGGTCAGTCCCAATCCTCGTCCGGTTGGTTTACCCTGCCCCCATCGTTCGCGGAAGGCATCCCGGCAGCGCGGCCCGGGAGAAGCCGGTACCGAGACCGGCTCGACGAACCGGCTGATCCTGATCGGACCCCGCCATGCCCGCGCTTCCCCTGACTGACATCGCGGCCCACCTGCTCACCGGCGGCATCGTCCCGATGTCGGCCCCGGTGCCGGAGTTCCTGCCGGAGGCGGTCGCCCTGCTGGCGGCGGCGGCCGTCATCGCCTACCTCTGCTCCCTGGTGAAGGTCGTCCCGATCGCCGGGTTCCTCCTGGCCGGGGTGGCGATCGGCCCCCACGCCCTCGGTCTGGTCGACGACATCGAGCTGGTCGAGGCCGCCGCCGAGCTAGGGGTCGTGCTGCTCCTCTTCACCATCGGCATCGAGTTCCGCCTCGAACAGCTCGCCCGCATCCGCCGCGCGATCTTCGCCGGTGGCGGCCTCCAGGTCGCCCTCACGATCGTCGCCGTGGTCGCCGCCCTGCTGCCCTTCGGGGTCAGCTGGCGCGACGCCTTCTTCACCGGCTGCCTCGTCTCCCTCTCCTCGACCGCGATCGTCCTCAAGGTCCTCGGCGACCGCCGCGCCACGAATAGCACCGTCGGCCGCCAGACCCTCGGCATCCTGATCTTCCAGGACCTGGCCGTGGTGGCGATGGTCCTCGTCGTGCCGATGCTGGGCGACGAGGCGGGCGGCTCGGCCCTGGACATCGTCCGCGCCATCGGCAGCGCGGTCGGCATCGTCGTCCTCGTGCTGGTCGTCGCCCGGCGCCTGGTGCCGCCCCTGGTCGAGGCCGTGGCCCGGACCTGCTCGCCCGAGATCTTCCTCCTCTCCCTGATCACCCTCTGCTTCGGCACCGCCTACCTGACCAGCCTGGCCGGGGTCAGCCTGGCCCTGGGCGCCTTCTTGGCCGGCCTGCTGGTCAGCGAGAGCCGCTTCAGCCACCACGCCCTCGGCGAGATCATGCCCCTCCAGATCCTCTTCTCGGCCACCTTCTTCGTCTCGGTCGGGATGCTGCTCGACCTCGGGTTCCTCCTCGACAACCTGCCGCTCGTCCTGCTCGTCGTCCTGGTCGTGGTCGCCCTCAAGACCGCGGTCACCGGGCTCAGCGTCCGCCTCATGGGGACGCTCACCCCGACCGCCCTCGGCGGCGGCCTGCTGCTGGCCCAGGTCGGCGAGTTCTCGTTCGTCCTCAACCAGGTCGGCATCGACGCTGGCCTCTCCCCGGCCGGGCTGGGCGAGCGGGGCGGCGCCACCTTCGTCGCCGCCAGCGTGATCCTCCTCCTGATGACCCCCTTCCTCGCCGACGCGGGCCTCAAGCTCGACGGCCGGGGCCGGGCCGCCATGCGCCGCGCGGCGACCCAGCCGGGAGGCGATGGGTCTGGTCCGGCCCCGGCTGCCACCGCTGGCATCTCCACCGCCTCCGCGACGGCGGCGGGCGCCACCCCGTCCCCGACCACGACGATGTCCACCCGTCCGGCGAACCGGACCCAGGCCACCGGCGCGAACGGCCCGGGCGGCGCTTCCGGATCTGCCGGGACCGATGGGGTGGCTGCCACCGCTGCCGCCACCGTCACCGTCCCCCTCGCCCGACCCGGCACGAGGCCCGGGACGACCGGGGACACCAGCCCCACCGGAACCACCGCCGCCGACCCGGACGACCGGGCGGCCGCCGGGACATCGGCCGGTGACGCGGATGTCTCCGGAGTGGGGGAGGGCGGCGGCGGCACCGACGGTCACGCCTGGGCCGACCACGTCATCGTCGACGGCTGGGGCCCGGCCGGGGAGGCCGTCGCCCACGCTCTGACCGCGGCGAGCGTCCCGTTCGTGATCCTCCCCCGCAACCCGGAGGGCGCCCTGGTCGCCGAGGGAGCGGCGATGCCGGTGG
>JBBJOE010000311.1:0-3885 GCA_037721765.1 Thermomicrobiales bacterium | reverse complement strand
GGGCGAGGTCGAAGGAGAACTTGTACTGGTAGTGGGCCCGGCATTCCCGGGTCTGGGTCGGCTGATCCCGTAGGGTATTGGGGTCACAGTTCCAATGGGATTTATCGTCGGTCGGTGTGGTGTTGTAGCCCTGGCCGATCATCCACGCGGCGCCGCTGGCGACCGGGAATTTGAGACCGAGGGGTGCGGCGGACACCGGGCGCGGACCCGCCGCAGGGACGATGCCCGACACGGAGGTCAGGATCAGGAGCAGCGCGCCCACGAGGGAGAGCATCCTGCGTCCGGTCGACGTGCGGATGGGGCGACGTCCGGGTGTCGATGGGCTGGAGCGCGGCGACGGCGACATTGGGAACCTGAGCATGATGACCTCTCCCCCGGCGCGTCGAAACGGTCTGGGAGAGCGAGTGCGTCGAGGGAGTCTTCGCCGGTCCCAGTCACCGATCGAGATGCCGAGGTCACGTGGGACGCGTCCGGACCAGCCTGCCGGACACCCTCGAAACCTCTCCAGCTCGCGAGTCGTTGGGACGAAAACCCGCGGAGCAGTTTACCTCTGCTCTTACGGTAGCGACTCGACCTGGCCACTGCAATGGCCAGTTTGTCAATGGGCGTCGGGCGGGCGTTGCCCGCGACGACCACTGACGTTGCTCCCCGCTCTCCTCGACCGAGTGAACCGCGTCCAGCCAACGCGGGTAGGCGACCTGGCGTTCGTCTGACCCCGGTTGGGGCCAATGGCGCATTGTCCGGCACGGGCACCGTCGCTCTGGCGACCGATCCGGACCGGGCAGCAGCCCACGAGCGCGCCCGTCCGTCTCGTCCCGGTATAGACTGCCGGGTGCCGCGACGCAAGGGTACACACCGATCGCCGACCCGGGTCGGGACGAAGGTACCGGAGTATGTCGCGTGCGCCGACAGTATACGGGAGGGAGTACAACGTGGATGTACGGCCGGTGATCGACCTTCGCGGTGACTGGGCGGCACCGCCGACGGCGGAAATGCGACGGGCGATGGCCAACGCGGAGGTCGGTGACGATATCACCGGCGAGGATCCGACGGTCAACCGCCTTGAGGCGATGGCGGCGGAGGTCCTCGGCAAGCAGGCGGGGCTCTTCGTGCCGTCCGGCTCGATGGGCAATTTGGTCGCGATGCTGGCTCTCGCCCCCTGGGGCTCCGAGATCCTCGCGGGGGACCAATCCCACATAGCCGGGGCCGAGCAGGGCGGGGCGGCGGTGGTCGGGGGGCGGAGCATCCGCACCCTGGCGAACGGCCGCATGGGCACCTTCGATCCCGCCGCGATCCGGACCGCGATCCGCGAGGACGACATCCACTACCCCCGAACCGGGCTCCTCTGCCTCGAAAACACCCAGAACCAGTGCGGCGGGGTGCCGATCGACGCGGCGACCATGGCGGCACAGACCGAGGTCGCCCGCGAGATGGGCATCCCGGTCCACCTCGATGGCTCCCGGATCTGGAACGCCGCCGTCGCCCTGGGCGTGCCCGAGGCCGAGTTGGCCGTTCACTGCACCACCGTCCAGGCCTGCCTCTCGAAGGGGTTGGCGGCGCCGGTCGGGTCGATCGTGGTCGGGCCGGCTGATGTGATCGCCGTCGCCCGTCGCCACCGCAAGTTACTCGGCGGCGGCATGCGCCAGGCCGGGGTCCTCGCGGCGGCGGGTATCCTGGCCCTGACCGATATGCGGGCGGGACTGGCGGACGACCATCGCCGGGCGCGGACGATCGCGGAGACGATCGCCGCCATGCCTGGCGTCTCGGTCGATCTGGACACCGTCGGGACGAATTTGGTCTACGCCAGCCTCGAGCCCGGCATGGACGGTGAGCTCATCGCGGCGGCGATGGCCCGGGACGGGGTCCGGATCAGCGCCTGGCGGACCGGAATGCGATTCGCCCTCCATTACGGGATCGACGACGAGGGGGTTGAACGGGCGATGGCGGCCATCGGGGCGGCTGTCGGGCAGGGTGCCGGGGTGGCGGCCTGACGCGGACACGTCCTCGGCCGGCGGGGGAACCCGGGCGATGAGGCGGGTCCTCTCCATCATCTCGATCGTCGCGGTGCTGTCTTGGTGCGGGTTGGCGACCGGCATCTACGTCGTGACCTCCGATGACCCCGGCGAGGAGATCGCCAGGTCACCGGGGGACGGCCAACCCCTGGCGACCCGGCTGGCTGACGAGGCGCGGGCGGTCGAGTTGGGCATCGAGACCGGTTCGCTGCCCGCGGGGAGCCACCCGGTCGAGGTGGTGCGACGTGTCGGGCCCGCCGTGGTCACGGTGCTCACCGAGCGGGAGTCGGACGGGGCCCTCGCGACAAGCGGGACGGGGACCGGCTTCATCATCTCGACCTCCGGCGACATCGTCACCAACGAGCACGTCATCGCCGGGGGAGACCGGTTCAGCGTGATCCTGCAGGATGGGCAGGAACGGGCCACCGAACTGGTCGGATCCGACCCGATCGCCGACCTCGCCGTCCTCCGTATGGAGGGTGACGTTCCGGGCGTCGTCGTCCTTGGTGACTCGGACGCCCTGCGGCCCGGGGAACGGGTGCTGGCGATGGGCTCGCCCCTGGGCGCCTACACGAACACCGTCACCCGGGGCATCGTCAGCGCGATCGATCGTGACTTCCCCGGGGCGGGGACCTATGCCGATCTGGTCCAGCACGACGCGGCCATCAACCCCGGCAACTCCGGCGGGCCGCTGGTCAACCTGGCCGGGGAGGTGGTCGGGGTCAACACGCTCGGCGTCCCGGAGACCGACGACGGCCAACTCGCGCAGGGCCTCTTCTTCGCCGTGCCCTCGAACCACGTCGCGTCCGTGGTCACTACCCTGCTCCGGGACGGTCGCGTCGTCTATCCGTTCTTGGGGGTGGGCTACGTGGTCGTCGATGGCCAGGTCGCCGCCGGGGCGGACCTGTCGGTGACGCGAGGGGTGTTGGTGACCCGGGTCGTGCCGGGCGGTCCGGCCGAGATGGCGGGTCTGCGGGAGGGCGACGTGATCCTGATGGTCGGAGACCGGGCCCTCGGTGGCCAGATCACCTTCATCGAGGCACTCGAACCCTACGCCCCGGGAGACGAGGTAGAGATCTCCATCCAGCGGGGGGAGCGAACGTTCGACACCGAAGTCGGCCTGATCGAGCGACCCGTCGACCCGTAGGGCGACGACTGGTCCCGTGGACCGACGAGAAGCACGTAACAGGAGGGGGGAAGCCACACGGCCTCCCCCCTCCGTCCCTCATTGGGTCTGAGCCGACGCGGATATCGCCGTCAGCGGATCTGGTAGACCGCGCGGACCGAGACCAGCACCTCACCCGTCCCGGCCTGGATCGGCACCGGCGACCCGGCCCGCTGGCTCATGTCGGCTTCGCCGCCACCCTGGAAGGGCATCGGGGGCTGGCTGACGGACGACGTCTCCTCCAGCGCCTGGACCTGGACCAGTTCGACGCCCGCCGCGGCGGCGAGTTCCTCGGCCTTGACCCGCGCGTCCTCGACGGCCGCGATACGGGCCTGGCTGGCCGCCTCGGTCGGGTCGGAGTTGGAGAAGGTGATGCCGTAGATCGAGTTCGCCCCGGCGGCGACCACGCTCTCCAGCAACGTGCCAAGCCCGTCGATATCCCGGATCGTCAACTGGACCTGGTTCGAGACCAGATAGCCGGTGATCGCGATCGCGATCCCATTCTCGTCGTAGTCCTGCAGCACGCTGACCGAGTAGTTGACCGTCTGGATGTCGTCTTCGCTCACGCCCGCATCCTGGGCGGCCCGGATGATGGCCTCCATCATCGTCGTCGCCGCGGCCGGGGCCTCGGCTAGGCTGGCCTGGCGCGTCTCGACCCCGATCGTCACCGTCGCCAAGTCCGGCGTGATGATCACCCCGCCCGCGCCG
>JBBJOE010000310.1:0-3890 GCA_037721765.1 Thermomicrobiales bacterium | reverse complement strand
AAGGGGGGATATCGGTTGGCCGAGGGACTACGGCGATTACCGCCCTCTTAGCCATGGTGACGTGGCATGCTCCCCAAGGTCCGTCGCCAGCGGCGGGACCATGCCCGCGGCGAGAGCATGGGGCAAACCGCAATGGTCCTATGATCTGTTTGGGCCGGTCATCGGGAGCCTTCCCTGATGGGGGCGGCGCGGACGATCCATTGAGCGTACAGGGCGTCGGCGGCGCGGAACACGAGCGGATTGAGGGTGATCGAGACGATGGCGCCGGCCAGGACCAAGTTGTAGCCCTCGACCGGCAGCAGGTCGAGGGAGCGGCCGACCTGGGCGACGATGAACGAGAACTCGCCGATTTGCGTCAGCCCGGCCGCCACGGTCAACGCCGTTCTCCGCTCACCCCGCAACACCCTCACGAGCGCCAGGGCGGCGAGCCCGTTGCCGAGGACGATGATCGCCACCGTCACCGCGATCCGGCCGGGGGCGTCGAGGAGGAACGCCGGATCGACCAGCATCCCGACCGAGACGAAGAAGAGGACCAGGAATGCATCCCGCAGGGGAGCGATCTCCACCTCGGCATCGTGGCCCGTCTCGGATTGGCCGACCACCAGGCCGGCGACGAACGCGCCCAGGGCGAACGAGATACCGAAGACCTCGGCGCCGCCGTAGGCGATGCCCAGTGCGGTCGCCAGGACGGCCAGGACAAACAGTTCCCGGGATTCCATACCCCTCACCTGACGCAGCAGCCAGGGAATGAACCGCGCCCCGACCACCAGCATCAAAAGGGCGAAGGCGGCGATCTTGCCGAAGGTGATGGCGAGCGTGGGCAGCAAATCCACGTCACCTTCGTTCGCCGTGAAGCCACCCATCTGGTCCGCGAAGATCGGCAGGAGGACGAGGACCAGCACCATCGCCAGGTCCTGGACCAGCAGCCAGCCGATCGCGGTCCGCCCCGCCCCGGTCTGAACCTCCTCCCGGGCCTCCAACGCGCGGAGCAACACGACCGTACTCGCGACCGCGAGCGCCAGGCCGAAGACGAGTCCCTCCCCGGTCGTCCATCCCCACAGACGGGCGACGCCGATACCCACCAGTGTCGTGAGGGTGATCTGGCCGATCGCGCCGGGGAAGGCGATACCGCGCACGGCCAGCAAGTCACCGGGCGAGAAGTGGATCCCGACGCCGAACAGCAGCAGGATCACCCCGATCTCGGCCAACTGGGGCGCGAGCGCGGCATCGGCGACGAACCCGGGCGTGAACGGCCCGATCGCCATCCCGGCCAGGAGGTACCCGACGATCGGCGGCAACCCGATGCGCATGACGATCAGGGCGGCGGCGAACGCCGCCGTCAACCCGACGGCGACCGTTGCCATCAAGCCCGTATCGTGCGGCATCCCGCGTTCTCCCCCCTGCCGCCGCTCGTCGGGCAATCGTCCCGAGATTGTCGCACGATCGGCGTCCCATCGGCCCCCGATGCCCTCCACGATCGGGGCGATCCCATCATGAATCCGGTATGTCTCGCGTTCCGCAAGAGCTCGACAACGGTTCATGGCGGGTCGTCGATTGGCGCGACGATCGCGGTTATCACGAGATGGGCAGCGGGGTCGACGCCGATCCGGACTGACGGCGGCAGCCAGCGGCCAGGATCGTCTGGACAAGGCGGGATGTGCCCAGACGTACCCAAGTTGATATGCGATCGCCCTGCCCCCACGATGACCGGCCAGACCCTGTCGTGGTGATCGCGGTGGGGCCTGGGCCATAATGGGGGACGAACCACGACACGGACGCCCGGGCCTCCGCCGCGAGATGGCGAGGCGACCCACCCCGAAGAAGGACCACGCCTGGTGGCTACGACCATCGTCATCGTCGGCTTGCCCAGCAGCGGCAAGACGACCGTCTTCAATGCTCTCACCCGGGCCGAGGCCCAGACCGGCACGTTCGGGGCCGGGTCCGACGAGCCGAACCTGGCCAACGTCAAGGTGCCCGACCCGCGCCTCGACATCCTGACCGCGATGTTCAACCCGAAGAGCCGCGTCCCCGCCGATGTCCAGTACCTCGACGTCGCCGGCATCGCCAAGGGGATCGGCGAGAAGGGGATGGGCGGCCAACTCCTCGGCCACCTGGCCCAGGCCGACGCCCTGGTCCACGTCGTCCGCGCCTTCGAGGACGACGAGGTCGCCCACCCCGAGGAGACCGTCGACCCCCTGCGTGACATCGAGACCCTCAACCTGGAGTTCCTCTTCAGCGATCTGGCGATCATCGAGAAGCGCCTGATCCGCCTCCTCTCCCAGATCCCCAAGCTGCGCGGCCCGGAGCGCGAGGCCTTCGAGCGCGAGCAGGTGGTCCTGACCCGACTCAAGGGCGCCCTGGAGGCCGACCAACCCCTGCGCGAGGTGGTCTCCGGGCTGGAGCCGGACGACGCCAAGATCCTGCGCGGCTTCGGCTTCCTGACCGCCAAGCCCCTCCTGATCCTGCTCAACCTCAGTGAGGCCCAGCTCGGCGCCACGGCCGGCGACCTGGTGGCGAAGGCCACGGCCGCGTTCGGCCGCCCCGGCGTCTCGATCGACGCCCTGGCCGGCCAGATCGAGAGCGAGATCGCCCGCCTCGACGATGCCGACGCGGCCGTCTTCATGGAGGACCTCGGCATTGCCGAGTCCGGCCGCGACCGGGTCCTGCGCCTCGGCTTCGAGCTACTCGGCCTGATCCCCTTCTTCACCGTCGGCCCCGACGAGTGCCGGGCCTGGACGATCCGGCGGGGCGACACCGCCGTCGAGGCGGCCGGCACCATCCACTCTGATATCCAGCGCGGCTTCATCCGGGCCGAGATCGTCGGCTACGAGGACCTGATCGCCGCCGGGGGCATGGCCGAGGCCAAGAAGGCGGGCACCTTCCGCCGCGAGGGCAAGACCTACGTGGTCCAGGACGGAGATACGATCAACTTCCTGTTCAACGTCTGATGACCCCGACCCCGCTGCGTCCCACGAAGGCGCGACGCCATCGCGCTCCGGCGTCCCGGCCCGTGATCGCCCCGTCTCCGGCCCGGCTCCGGGGCCGTCCGCCGCGACGGTTGGCGACGGCGAGTCGCGAGGTACCGCCGGGAACCACGGGCCGCCCGGCCAGATCAGGACGAACGCCCGGCCTCCCGATCCGGTCACCACGAAGGACTGGGCATCTCACCCGGGCGGCCCGCTTCTCGTCACTTCGGCACCACCGGGCATGGGGACGCACCCGCCGGTGGTCGAGATCGACCCTGGGTCGGGATAGGGGATCGCCGGGGCCGGCCGGTTCGGAGCCGGTCGGGTCGAGATCACGCGGGGGGACGTGACGGGTGAGCGACGACGAGTTCATCGACATCGAGACTCGCCCGGCGGCCGCGGTCGCCCGCCGGGCGATCATCCTCTCGGCAGTCTGCCGCCGGGCCTTCCTCGAACTGGACGACGGGGACGAACGCACCACGTCGTTCGCCGGTGATCCGTCGGACGAGGATGAGGAGCCCGGGGACGACGACCACGCCGCCGCGGACGCGGGCGATGGGTTCGACCTGCTCGCCTGGCTCCTCGCCGAGGGGATGGACGCCGACCTGACCCCGGACGAGGTCGCCCTGCTCCGCGCCCCAATCGGGACCCTGGACCGCGACGAGGCCGAAGCCTTGACCTGGACCGTCGAGGCCCTGGCCGGGCTGACCTGGTCCCTGGGCCTGACCGAACCGTCCCCACCCTTAGATACCCCGGCCGACGGCGACCGCCTCCTGGCGACCCTGCCCGAACCGGAATCGCGGACCGGCGCCTTCTGCCGGGAAGCCCGGCTCCGCGACGAGGACGAGATCGCGGCCGCCCGCGACGAGGCCGAGATGTGGGACTGGCGGGCCGGACTCCAACCCGAACTGCGCCACCCCGACC
>JBBJOE010000002.1:0-46922 GCA_037721765.1 Thermomicrobiales bacterium | reverse complement strand
GAACTCACGAAGGAGCGACGCCGTCGTGTCAATCGGCGGCGACCGGGGTTCCCCGGGCGGGGACCGTCCCGGTCACCGGCACCGGTGGGCGCCAGCGGAGGTTCAGGGTCCGATTGGCGCCGACCTCGTCGAGTCGCTTGTACTCGGTCCGGTGCGGGGCGTTGGTGACGGTCTCCGGTGCGGTCGCGGCCTCGTCGGCGATCTGGAGCATCGCGGCGACGAAGTAGTCGAGGCTCTCTATCGACTCCGTCTCCGTCGGCTCGATCATCAGGGCCTCAGGAACGATCAGGGGGAAGTAGGTCGTCGGTGGGTGGACCCCGAAGTCCAGCAGCCGTTTGGCGATGTCCAGGGTCCTGACCCCATTCGCCTTCTGCCGCGAGCCGGAGAGGACGAACTCATGCATGCAGGTCCGATCGTAGGCCAGCTCGTAGCGTGAGCTCAGGCGGGCCCGGAGGTAGTTGGCGGCGAGGACGGCATCCTCGCTGACCTCGCGGAGTCCGGCGGCGCCGTGCATCCGGATATAGCAGTAGGCCCGGACGTGCATGCCGACGTTGCCGTGGAAGGCGTGGAGGCGACCGAATGACTCGGCGGGCTGTTGCCAGCCAAAGGTGACCTCGCCGTCGACCTCGGATCGGGCGACCCGCGGGCCGGGCAGATAGGCGGCCAAGTCGTGTCGGACGCCTACCGGGCCCGATCCGGGTCCGCCGCCGCCGTGCGGTGTCGAAAAGGTCTTGTGTAAGTTGTAGTGCATCACGTCGATGCCGAGGTCGCCGGGCCTGGCGATGCCCAGGATCGCGTTGAAGTTGGCACCGTCGTTGTAGACCAGGCCGCCGCACTCGTGGACCATAGCGACCACGTGAGCGATGTGCTCGTCCCACAGGCCAAGGGTGTTGGGATTCGTGATCATGAGCCCGGCGACATCCGGGCCGAGTTCGGCCTCGAGCCGGTCGATGTCGACGTTGCCCCGGGCGTCTGACGGGATGGTGACCACCTCGAACCCGGCCATGATGGCGGTGGCGGGGTTGGTGCCATGCGCGGTGTCGGGCACCAGGATCTTGCGACGCGCGGAGTCGCCCCGGGCCTCGTGGTAGGAACGCATCACCATCACCCCGGTGAGCTCACCATGGGCACCGGCGGCGGGCTGGAGGGTGACGTGGGCGAAGCCGGAGATTTCCGCCAGCATGCCCTGGAGTTCCCACATCAACTCCAGCATGCCTTGGACCGTGGCCGGGTCCTGATCCGGATGGATGCCGGCGAAGCCCGGGTATCGGGCGACGGCCTCATTGATCTTTGGGTTGTACTTCATCGTACACGACCCGAGCGGGTACATATTGATGTCGATGGCGTGGTTCTTCTGGCTGAGGCGGGTGAAGTGGCGGATGACGTCGATCTCGCTGACCTCGGGCCAGTCCAGCGACTCCCGGCAGAGATCGGCCGGCAGGTCGGTCTCGGGCACGTCCGGGGTCGGGAAGCGAACCGCGCGGCGGTCGGCTTTTCCCAGGTCGTAGATCAGTGGTTCTGCCGCCATCCGCGACTCCCTTTGTGTGTGTCTCGATGCCCCGGCCACGGCGTTTTCGCCGATCGATCTTCGATGGTAGCATGGGGTCCAACGGCCAACAATGCGGCCTCGGGTCGGCCGGGTGGCCCGGGAGACACGACGCCACCGGACGAAGTCGATGGACCGTGAAGTCACCGGGAGGTCGGGTGAGGCGAGGACGCGGACGGAGCGCCGGGAACCTCCCGCCCTGGTACGGCTGGGTCATCGTCGGCACCATCGCCACGATCCTGATGGCGACTTCCGGGGCCCGGTTCGTCTTCGGCGTCGTCTTGCTGCCGATGGAGGAAGAGTTCGGCTGGAGCCGGTCCCAGCTCTCCGTCGCCGTCCTGATCAACATGGTGGTGCTCTCGATCTGTCAGCCGGTGGTCGGGTGGGTGTCGGACCATTTCGGTCCCAAACGGGTCTTGATGCTTGGCGCCACTCTTGTCGGCCTCCTCCTGATCCCCCTCTCCTTCGTCAGCCAGCTCTGGCACGTCTACGTGATCTACGGCGTGGTGGGGGGGATCGCCTTCGCCGCCACCAGCCCCGTCAACACCACGGCGATGGTCAGCCGGTGGTTCACCCGGCACCGGGGGGCGGCCCTCTCCCTGGCGACCTCGGGGACGCCATTCGGCCAGCTCCTGATCGTGCCGGTAGCCGTCTACGTGCTGTCCCAAGCCGACTGGCAGTCCACCTACCGGCTGATGGCGGTGCTGCTCCTAGTGGTGATCGTCCCCCTCGGGATCGCTCTGCTCAAGGAACGTCCTGCCACCGGCGTCGGGACGCTGTCAGCCAGATCGGCACAGGGAAGGGCATCGATAGCGCCCCGGGCGGCGTTCCGCGGTCCGGTCTTCTGGTTGCTGGCTTTCGGCTTCCTGGTCTGCGGTTTCACGATGTCGTTCGCCAGTATCCACTTCATGGCCTTCTCCCACGACATGGGGATGCACGCCGGGTCGGCCGCCGACGTCATCAGCCTGACGGCGATCTTCAGTGTCGGGGGGTCGTTGCTCCTCGGTTGGCTGGCCGACAGATTCGACATCGGCAGCGTCCTCGGCTTCACCTATGCCTTGCGTGGCATCTCGTTCTTCCTGCTCTTCCTGGTGCCGCAGGGTCCATTGGTCTTTCTCTATGCGATCGTGCTCGGCGTATCGTGGTCGGCGACGACGCCGCTGACCGCGGCCCTGGCGGCAGACACCTACGGTCCTGCCCACCTTGGCGTCATCTTCGGTACGATGTTCACGTTCATGAACATCGGGTTCGGGGCGGGAGCCTACTTCGACGCCGTTCTCTACGACCTGACCGGGAATTACGAGGTAGCCCTGTTGATCAACGGAGTGGCCGGGGTCACCGCCGCCGCGACCGCGTTCTTGGCCGGTGCGCTGGCCAATCCGGCCCCGCCCCTCCCGCCCGAGGCAGGCCGTGGCGGACCCTTCCTCGCCGGCGAACGCGCACCGCTGCCCAGCGGTGATTGATCGCGTCCCGCTCGCCCGGTATGGTGGCCTGGCATCGGGATGACCACGATCCTCACGGACCGGAGCGCCACACGGCATGTCGAGCACCTACATCTGGTTCACCGTGGCAATGTGCTCGATCACCCTGCTCTCGCTGGGCCTGACCGGGTATCTCGCGGCGCACTTCAACCGCGGCGCGAAGCGCGACCTGACGGCGTCGCTGACCCCGTTGGCGGACACGCTCGGTGGATCGGTCGACCTGGAGACGGCATCGGTCGACGGTCGCTACCGGGGGCACCTCGCGGCGGCCAGGATGGCCAACGCCTCCGACGGCCCGGGCCGGGTCTTCCAGGTCGAGATCGTCGATGCCGCGGGGGGTAGCGACTGGGAGGCCACATCGACCCGGAAGCTCGATCCGGTGGATTCGCCGCCGTTCGACCTCTCCGGGGTGACCGCGAACCTTGGGGACCACCTCGAACGGGCCGCGGGGGCGCTGCTGGCGACCGGACTGGACCCGCGCCGGGACCGGTTCCGGATCGAGTATCTCGCGACGCCCGGTGTGCTCCGGCTCGCCCGGCCGATGCGGACCCGCCGTGATATCCCTTCGGCTGACGATCTTACCGTCGCGCTCGATGTCCTGGTCGAATTGGGCCCCGTGAACCGCGCGACGCAGGGTGCGCCCGACGCCGGCTGGACCGGGGGGCGGTTGCCGGACCCACGCGATGCCACCGTCGCGGTCGACGCCGACGGGCCACCGGTCGGGACGAGCCGGGAATGAACGGTGATCTCGTGCCGTTCGATCCGGGCTGGGGGCCCCTCCCCGTCGACTCCGACGCCGAGATCGATGCGCTGATCGGCCTCTGGGCCTTGGACACGGTCGATTGGCGATCTTCACGATCGCGGGTGGGCCGGGTCCGCGACGGGAGGACGACGCTCCGGCTCGCGGTGGCCGAACACTGTCTAGAATTCGACATCACCAGCTACGCGGGTACGATGGGAGCGATGCGGGGTGAGACGGACTCAACCGAAACCATGGACCTCCTTGCCCGGCGGGCGCAAGCCTTCAGCGCCGAGAACCCACCCCACCATCCGGGTTCGGTCGCCCGGTTCCCGGTCCCGTCGCGCCGGTACGCACGATCGGTCGAGGTTCCCCTCCCGATCGTGGCGATCGACGGCGGCCAGCGCGGTCTCTATGCCCCGCCGCGAGTGGCCCTGATGACGTGGCCGGACGGGGAGCCGACCGCGATCGGGGAGTTCCCGGGATTCGACCCTGAGTCTTGGCCGCCGGAGCGGCTGGGCGCTTGGCCCCCGCCATCGGTCGCCGCCGCGACCGCGATATCGTTGCGGGCGGCAGTGGCCCGCTTCAGCGCATGCTGGGTGCGGATCATCGACGCCGCCCTCGCGGGCCATCTCGGAGACGTCTCGGTATGGGATCGAGCCCATGCCCGGTCACTGCGGCGGCTCTTGGATCTCAGGGAGATGCAGCGGGCGTATGGTGTCCTGAACCCAGAATTCGACGAGTGGTTGACCGGTGGGGAGAGTGCCGCGCCGGGCTCGACTCAGGCAGCCGGTTGATTGGGAGGCGACGGGAAGGGTGATGACCCCTGGTCCGCCTCGTGGTGCCGCAACGTTCGCAGCCGGCGGGTCCAGGCTCCGGCGGCATACCAGCCATAGCTGGTGACGACGGCACCGACGAGCACGTCGATGACGTAGTGTTCGCCGAGGTAGACGAGGGCCAGTCCCATCGACGCCGCGTAGACCCAAGCGAGGACGTGCCAGCGTCCACCGACTCTCCGGGCGGGAAAAATCAACAAGAACGTGATCGCCATGTGGATCGACGGCATCGCGGCGATCGGGTTCGATTCGCCGATCACCTGGTAACTGGCCCGGTAGAGCCCGCCGTTGAGTTGTTCCGCGACCGGTTGCATCACCCGCAATACGGTCGGCGCGGCCGGGCTGTTGAATCGTTCCCCCGAGAGCCAGGGCGGATTCGAGGGGATCAGGAAGTAGATAGCCAAACCGACCGCCAGCAAGAGCGTCATCGCGCCAAGGTAGTGCCGGAAGAGGGCAGGGTGCTTGTGCCAGAGGCGGATCGCGACGATGTGGGGGACAAGGAAATAGGACCAGTGGACGGCCGTCAAGGCGAAGTCCCACCATCGGATGTTGTCCGGGTCGAAGAATCGCTGTTGCAAGACGATCGTCGGGAGCTCGCCGCCGAACAGGTAACGCTCGAGATTGGCCGCACGCAAGTTCACGGTGCGGGCCAGGACCGTCTCGTCGGCCAGCGACCGCAGGGCGGCGAACACGAACCAGACGGCGCCATAGGGGACGAACGACAGGACAAACGAGCGGGCCCGGGTGCCGGGGACGAAGAGGACGGCGAAGACGACGAACAGACCCCAGCCGAGGAACGATCGATTCGTCAGCGTCGCGGCGGTGATGAGGACGGCGGCCATCGCTAGCCGGATCGCGAACTGCCGCCTGGGTACCCTGATCCGGCCGTAGGCCGACCACCACCGAGGGCCAAGGTCTACCCCCGTCGCGGTGACGGTCGCACCGGTGGTTCGATCGTTTTCAACTCGCTCGGGACCGGCGGCGGCAGTGGGCAGCGGGCTGTCGGGGATCGGGTGCTGACCCGTGTTCGCGGGGCGGTAGACGGGCGGCTGGCCGTCCGGATCGGTGTCACGGTCGCGGGTGGGAGATGATCGCCGTGCCACGGAATCGGGTCTCCATCGCTTGACGCGGCGCGCTGGTCATGAAAAGGTAATCTCCCCTTAATGGTGGAACGACAGTATACGCCGTCCCCTCGTTGCGCTGGCCGCAGCGACGCCCGGTGCCAGCCTCCCCTTCGCACCGACCTCCGACCGGGTCTCCACATCCTCCGCACCGACCGGCATCGTCAGACGCCGTAACGGGTTCGTGCCTTCGTGGTGACGGTGATGGTCTCGGGACCCTCGTCGGCGCCGGGCTTGCGGGCGATGAAGCCGCGGCGCTGCTGCTCGGTGACCCAGGTCGCGTCGAAGCCGTGGTCGGCGGCGAGGCAATCGAAGTCGGCGCTCGGACGTGTCGGGTCTGGCGAGACGGCCGCCGCGTAGAAGTCGTGTCGGGCCCGTTCCCGCGTCTCGCCGGGACCGATCAGCAGGCGCTCGACCACGGGTCCGCCCCGGAGATGGGCGACGATCTCGGGAATGTCTTTGACCGTGACCCCGTGATAGATGATGTTGTCAGGATAGACGACGATGTTGGGCCCGACATCGCAGAGATCGATGGTGCCACAATTGTTGACCAATATTTCGGTGTCCAGCCCCTTGCGGATGATGTCGAGGCGGAGCCGTCCCGCCACGTCCATCCCGCCTTTCTGCTGGCAGTGGATCGCGGTACAAACCATGACGTGCCGCTTCGTCCAGTACATCGGTGTCCCCTCCGGGTCGCGGCGGCGGGAAAACGTGGTCGTGGCCAATCATGGTGGTCCGCACCGCATCACGCGGGGCGCGTCGCGCCGGGGCACGTGACTCCGTTCACCCGTAGCGGTATTGGATGCCGAAGCCGCCGCGAGGATAGGTCCACTCGATGTTATCGAAGACGTGGCAGACGATGCGGCAGGTGCCGCACTCGACGCAGCCCTCGTACGAGAAGATGACCCGACCATCAGGCCCGGGGACGTAGCAGTTAGCGGGGCAGCAATTGATGCACTGTTGTCGCTCGCAGTGCAAGCAGACCTCGTGGTCGATGATCCTGATATGGGCCCGGGAGCGATCGACGTTGTAGCTGTTCAGGGCCAATTTCCGCTCGATCGCGGCCGGGTCGAGGATGCTTGAGCGATTGGGATGATCGGCGCTCATCGGCCTCCCGGGTCCTCAGTGCGATGCTGGATCTTCGATGAAGCGGTCACATCGGGTCGGTCCTCGAGCGTCCGAGTGTATCACGGGGTGGGGGACCCCCGGCCGGCGATCCGGACGCCATGCTCGGTATCGGACGGGGCCGTTCACCCTGGTCGATCCGGACCCAACCAGGCACGCCACTCACGGTCAAGCGCCCGTTGATCGACACCGAGCGCGGCGAGGCTGGCCGCGTCGTCGGTCAGGTCAGCGGCGAAGGCTGACGCGAGACGGGGGATTGCCGCTTCTCCGCGAGTCTCGATGACGAAGGTCATCACGCTCCAACAGGCGGCATAAGCGAGGCTCGCCTCGCTCGACTCGAAGGGGAACGACGACGCCAGGGCGGCCACGCTCGGGAGTGTCCCTCCCGCCGCGGCGGCCGTGACCAGAGCCGAAAATCCTTCGGTGCCCGAGGATTGGAACCACCCGGCAAGACCTTCGTCGAACCAGAGGGGCGGCGCTGAGAACGGGCTCACGGCGGCGTGGTAGAGGACGTGGTGGGCCAGTTCGTGGGGGACCAGGCGGCCTATCTCGATGGTGTCTCCGGGAGGGATCGCGGCCAGTGTCACGCCAAGCTCCGGAAAGGAACTCGCCGCGATCCACGGTTCGACATTCGCGGTCCGCGTTCCAGCCAGGTCGGCGCTCGAATCATAGACCCAGAACCGGATGGGGTCAGGAACGGTGGTCGCGATCAGCCGCTCGATGTCTGGCAGAGCGCGCGCGACCTCGGCCACGATCCGGTCGCCCCGGTCCGAGGCATCATCCGCCCCGACCATCACCTCGACGTTCCCGGCGCGCCGGATCGACCAGTCGAACCGGTCGTCAACCCATTCGACATCTCGGGCCGGGCTCGTCCAAGTCGTGCCGTCGATGAACACGAGGTGCCAGGCAGACGCGAGGGTCAGGCCGGGAGGCAGACCGTCCTGACGGGGATCGATCGACAGAGAAAGCGAGAACCTCCCGTCCGGCATCTCCGGCGGGAGGGGGGTGGAGAGGGAATAGACCGTCTCTTGCCATCGCGGGTGATACCGCACCGATGCCGACCGGATCGGGACCGGACTTGTCCCGTCGAGGGTGAACGTGACTCCAGTCGCCAGGGTCGCCGTTTCGGCAGCCGTGGCGACGATCTCGCGGCCCCGATTCGCTCCCGGCGTGCCCGTGTCGCTCGCGAGAGCGGTTGGGCCCGGATTCGGTGCCACGGTCGAAATCAGGAGTACCCAGGTGAGGACGAACGTCACCGTGGCGCCGAGTGCCCTCGGGCGGCCGGTCATGCCGCCGGTCCAGCGGCCGTGGGGTCCTGCTCCACCCCCATCTGCCCCTCCAGGTAGGCATCGATGAAGGGGTCCAGGGCGCCGTCGAGGACACCATTGGCGTCCCCGACGCTCGTCTCGGTCCGGTGGTCGGTGACCTGCGTGTAGGGGTGGAGGACATAGGAGCGGATGCGGTTCCCGAAGCCGGCGGCCTGGATGTCGCCCTTGAGACGGGTACGCTCCTCGGCCTCGGCCTTCATCTGCCGCTCCAGCAACCTGGCCCCGAGGATCTTGTGGGCCGTCTCCCGATTCTGGATCTGGCTGCGCTCGTTCTGGCACGTCACCACGATACCGGTCGGGACGTGCGTCAGGCGGACCGCCGAGCTGGTCTTGTTGACGTGTTGGCCACCGGCGCCCGAGGCCCGGAAGACATCCATCCGGACATCATCAGGGTTGATCGTGATCTCGGACTGACCCTCCAGTTCGGGCAACACCTCGACCAGGGCGAACGCCGTGTGCCTCCGGTGGGCAGAATCGAACGGGGACTGGCGGACGAGGCGATGCGACCCGGCCTCGCCCCGGACGAGACCGTAGGCGTTGGGGCCCTTCAGCTCGATCGTGGCGTTCTTGATCCCCGCCTCCTCGCCGGTGGTCTCGTCCAGCAGTTCGGCCTTGAGATTTCGCCGGTCGGCCCAACGCAAGTACATGCGGGACAGCATCGCCGCGAAGTCCTGGGCATCGATGCCGCCCTCACCGGAATGGATGACGAGGATCGCGTCTGACCGGTCATGGGGACCGTTGAGGGCGAGGCTCAGCTCGAGCCGGCCGAGGCGTTCACCGGCGGCCCGGGCCTCCGACTCGACCTCGCCGGCGAACTCGGGCTCGCCCTTGGCGAGTTCTTGCAAGGTCTGGAGTTCGACCAGCGTGTCGCCGAGTCCCTGGACATCACCCACGGTGGCTTTCAGGTCGCCGAGGGCTCGCATCGCCCGCTGGGCGGCGTTCGAGTCGTCCCAGAAGCCGGGTTCGCCGCTCTGGCGTTCGATGTCTTCGATCTCTCGCTCGAGGTGAGCGAGGTCAAAGACGCACCCGGATGCGCTCGAGCCGGTCCAACAGATCGGGGAGTGAGACGGACGTCAGGGGCTGCATGGCAACGTTCTCCGGGCAACGATGCCACGGTCGATGGTCGGAGCCCGTGGCGACATGGTCGATCGATGCCCGGTAGTATACCGGGTGGGGCCGCCCTGACGCCCGACTGACGTGTGGGGCGTGGACGGGACGATCAGGGCGAGGGGAGCGACATCGGTGCGGGCGGTCTTGCGGAACCAGGCGTTGCTGACGCTGATGTTCGGTCACTTCAGCAACGACCTGCTGGCCGGGTTCCTGACCGTCTTCCTCCCCGTCGCCCGCGACCGGTTCGACCTCTCGAACGGGGAGGCCGGTCTGATCGCACTCTCCTACGCCAGCGCCTCCTCCATCTCGCAACCGTTCTTCGGCTGGGCCGCGGATCGGCGGTTCCAGGCGTGGCTCCCTCCGACCGTACTCGTCTGGGGCGGCCTCTGCGTCGCCGCCTATGGCCTCGCCCCCACCTACGGGGTGCTGCTCGGGTGCGCGGCGGCGGCCGGGATCGCGTCGGGGGCCTATCACCCACTTGGCGCATCGGGGGCCGCGGCCGTGGCCGATCCCCGGACGCGGAATACGGCGATGTCGCTCTACACGGTCGGCGGCACATCGGGCTTCGCCTTGGGACCGGTGGTCGGGGTAGTCGCCCTCTGGGCGTTTGGAGCCTCCGGGTCCGTCGTCTTCCTCCCACTGTCGCTCGTCGCGGCCGCGGTGCTGGCCCCCCCCAATCCCGGGGTGGCGGCGCGGCTGGCCGAACGTGCCACGGCGTCCGTGCAGGTGCCGGGTCCCTCGTCACTTGCCGGGGCCCCACCGACGCCGTGGCCGGTCCTCTCGCGGGTGGTCGGGGTCGTCATGCTGCGGGCCTGGATCTTTCTCTCCGTCCTCCAATTTCTCCCGATCTGGTACGACGACCTCGGTTACGGCGGGGAGTTCTACGGGCCACTGGTCTCGACGGTGATCCTGGCCGGAGCGGCCGGTACGCTCATGGGCGGCTTCCTGGCGGATCGGATCGGTGGGCGGGCCGTGCTCATCGTCTCGTTGCTGGGGTCGTTGCCGTTCCTCCTCCTGATCGCGGCCGTGCCCGGCCCGCTGGTCTTCATCGCCGGGGCGGCGTTTGGTCTGACCGCCGATTCCAGCCTGGCGGTGACGCTGGTCGCCGCCCAGCGCCTGCTGCCTGGCCGGACCGGGGTGGCGTCGGGCATTATCCTGGGGTTGGGGTTCGTGACCGGCGGTATCGGCGTGCCGATCACCGGACGGATCGCCGACGCGGTCGGTATCCCGGTCGCCCTCGCGTCGCTGGCGATCCTCGGGCTCGCGGCAGCCGCGTTGGCCTTGACCATCCCGGCCTCGGTCCTCTCGACCAGGGAAGATCACGTCCCGGCGTCCACCGGAGTGCCCGGGGACCCGGATGCCTCGTCGGCGGCACCGCTGCGGCAGAGCGCTGGTCCGGCGGACTGACGGGGTCCATAGAGCGGGCGCGGGGTGGCCAGGCGAGGAGCAAATGCCAGTGGTCGAGTTCGGCCGGGTCCAGGGCGTGGTCGAGGTGGTGCGCGGGGAACCGGGCTCGCTGCTCCGGATCACGGTATCCTTGGAAACTAAAGGGTCGGTGACCCGGGTCCGGTCGGACGTTTTACCGGCCGTGAGACCCATAGCATCGACCGAGGACCTCGCCTGGCACGCCGACCAGTGGACGCAGGAAACGATCGGTATCGACCTCGCGCTGGCCGGGTGGGAGGTCCTCGGCCGGGATGACGCGGCCATGGCGAGCGGGTCACCGGCGATCTGCTCGGCGGTCTATCCCGTGCGGCGGCTCTTCTTGCCGGCGCCGGACATGGAGACGGACACCGGGTGAAGGTTCGCCTGTTGATCACGATGTTGCTGGGGATCCAGATCGGTCTGGCCGGCCTACTGGCCGCGCGGTGGTGGGATGACCGGACGAGCGCCGCGATCGTCATCATCGATCAGCCCGATGTCCGGATCCCCGACGAGGGCGGCCTGACGCTCGAGTTAGCCGGGAACGTGGTCCGGCGCCAGGCGACGGCCTGGGACCCGGACGCTCGGCTGATATTCGCCAGCGCCCAGTACGATTGGCCGTTGGACGGTTCCGCCGTAGAACCCGTGGTCTTGCCGCCGGGCGGGTGGCTGACGTTCGTCGTGATGGCCCCCGACGAGGACGGGGTGAACCGGGCCCTGGCGATGGAGGTCGAGCGCTATACCGGCGAGGTCATCGTGGCGGAGGAGATCCCCTGGCCGTCGACCGGTGCGGCGACCCTGCCGCTGGCCTCCTTCCCCGTCAGCTCAGGTGAGGCCCTACGGTCGGCCGAGGAAGCAGGCGGGACGGCCTTCCGGTCGGAGTGCCCCGGCTCCCGATCCCAGACCGTGATCACGCTGAATCTGCCACCCGACGAGATGGCACGTGCGGGCGGTCTCCAGCTCGCGCCGACACCCGACTTTGCCCGCCTTCCAGACCCACCGGATCTCCCGGTCCAGCCAACCTCGACTACCGTCGCCACCGCTCCCGCCGCCGTCGGCGAGAGCCCGGCCATGGTCACCCCAATGGTCGTGGCCACCCCCACCGCGGAACCGCCGGCCATCGTGACGCCGGTGCCGGCCGCCCGGGAGTCCTCGAACCCAACGTGGCTCGTCACGTATCAGGACGGCGGCGCCGGAGATAACCTGGCCCTTCTCGTCCGCGTCGACGCGGTGACCGGGGAGGTCCTCTTCGCGGTCGAAGACATCGATGGCGATCGGCTCCCGTGCGGCGAGGAGACCTGATCACCGGGGCGATGGCATGGGAGGAGGTGACACTGGCCAGTCGCGGGAACGCGCGTGTCTCCCTACCAGATGTCCTCGCCGTTCAAGCGCCGGTAGAGCGCGTCCAACTCCTCGTCGGAGAAGTATTGGATCGTCAGGGTGCCGCCCTTGCCTGGACCACGGCGCTTGAAAGCGACCTTGGTATTCAGGGCTCCCCGGAAGCGGTCCTCGAGGCGGAGCTCTTCGACGTCCCGGCCGGCCGGCTGATCGGCCCGGGGCCCGGCCGTGTCGCTGTCCAGCCATCGCCGGACCATCTCTTCCGTCTGCCGGACGGAGAGTCCCCGGTCGATGACATGTCGCAGGCCGACGAGTTGGTCGGCGCTGGTGCCCAGGCCGAGCAGCGCCCTGGCGTGGCCCTCGGTGATCTCGCCGCCCGCCAGCGCGGCCTGGATGCCATCCGGGGCGGCGAGGAGGCGGAGGGTATTGGTGACGCTGACCCGGGATCGGCCGACTCGCTGGGCGACCGAGGCCTGGGTCAGGCCGAATTCCTCGATCAGTTGCCGGTAGGCGGACGCTTCCTCGAGCGGCGAGAGGTCGGCCCGGACGACGTTCTCCACCAGGGCCAATTCCAGCATGTGCTGGGGCGACGAGTCCTGGACCACGACCGGGACTTCGGTCAGCCCGGCCAGCCGCGCCGCGCGCCAGCGTCGCTCGCCGGCGATCAACACGTAGCGGTCCGGTTCGGGGGAGCGAGTGACGATCAGGGGTTGAACGATGCCGTGTTGGCGGATCGACTCCGCGAGGGTCTGGAGATGGTCGGGGTTCATCGTGCCCCTGGGTTGGTAGGGGTTGGGTTCGACCGCATCGATCGGCACCGAGAGGGGTCCGGCGCTGGCCGCCGGGGCGGCTGCCGGGGCCGGGGCGGTCGGGATCAGCGAACTGAGGCCGCGCCCGAGCCCGCCCCGCCGCCCGCCCGCCGGGGGTTCGCTTCGCTGCTCTGGCCGCGGCCGCGTGGGGTTCCGCTCGTCCATCGTCTGCCCCCCATCGGCGCCCCTATCGTCCATCAGGTTCCATAAGCTTACCACCGGCCCGGTCCGGCACCACCGCCCGGGAACGGGTCCGGGCCGGACGCCCACGTATACTGACATTCATTGACGCCGGGGTCAGCCAGGTGCATTGGGTCGCCCTCGGCGATCGACGCCATGACCCGGGTGTTCCGCCTGGTCACTCGCGGGATGGGATAACACGGTTGGCCGATATCATCGTCGTCGGGATCGTCATCGGTCTGATCGCGGTCGCGTTCGGACTCTCCTTCTGGGTCTACCACGCCCGGCACGACCGCTCGGCCCGGGTGGGTCTCTATCTATTACTCGGCCTGCCGGGCATCTTGCTGTTGGTGGCGGGGGCGGCGTTCCTCGTCTCGGGGAATATCGATGGCCTGACGCTGACGACGATCGGCCTCGCGCTGGTGCTGCCGCTCGTCAGCCGGTTCCGCGCGCTTGCCGCACGGGTCGTGCCCATTGATCCCGGTTCGCCAGTCCACATGGTCGGGTTGGCCGTGATGCTGGCGACGGTCCTCTTCTTCGTCATCACCCTGATCAATATCGGTGAGGACGTCACCGGGGCCCAAGCCAGTGAGATCACCTATGTCCAGTTGATCGCCCAGGCCGTCCTGCTGGTCGGCGTTTCCTACGCGGCGGTCGGCCTCTGGGTCGAGCGCGGCTTCTCGGATGCGTCCGCCCGACTCGGGTTGCGGAGACCGACGATCAAGACCCTGGGCATCGCGGTCGGCTTCTTGGTGCTCGGGTTCGTCGCCTCGGCCTTCGGTGGCATCTTGACGCAAGTGTTCCAGCCTGGCCTGACCGAGGACATCGACGAAGTGATGAGCGAGTCGCTCGGCACTTTTCAAAATCCGGTCGGGGCGCTGGCGATCGGGATCAGTGCCGGGGTGGGCGAGGAACTCTTGCTCCGCGGCGCGTTGCAGCCCCGCTTCGGCATCCTCTTGACCTCCGCCCTCTTCGCATTGCTCCACACCCAATACGGATTCTCGTGGACCATCGTCGGCCTGTTCGGTGTCGGCGTGCTCCTCGGCATCGAGCGCAAGCGCTACGGCACCACGGCGGCGATCATCACCCACGCCCTCTACAACACGGTGGCGGTCTTGCTCTCCTCCCTTGGCTGACGATGGCCGCCCGAACCGTCGTTGCGACCTGCGATGGTCCACCTCGTGCGTCCTTGCCCCATGGGTGTGCGACCATGCCCCGGTGCGTTCTCCAGGCCGCGTTCGCGGGCCTGGGAGCCAGTGAGCCGTGAGGGGGCACCGCGGTGAGATTGGTCGAGATCCGCGAGCTTGACGGGCCAAACGTATTCCTCCTCGAACCGGCCATCAAGGTCGAAGTCGAGGTGACAGCCGTCGATGCCACGTGGGATGCCGCGCGGGGCCTGCTCCAGAGACTCGAGCACTGGGGAGTCTCCGGGCTCGATGGGGACGATGCCGAGCCCGAGGACGACCGTGACCGGGACGACCCCGACCCGATCGCGGCGACGTTTGACGCGTTGATCCAGGTCATCGACCTGCTCCACCAGCGCACGGGTGTCCCGGCGCCCAATGCCAGGTGGGAACGCATGGAAGAATCTGGCCACGTCACCATGGCCTTCGGCTGGCGACATCGCCGTGCCGGCGTGGCGGTGGCCGAGTCGATCGCGGCGCTGGTCTCCGGCGAGCCCGTCGACCATGATCAGGTCGTCTCGCGGTTGGCGGCGATCATGGCGTCGGCACCCGAACCACATGACGCGCCGCTCGTCGTTCACGACCAGAACCGTCGAAAGCGGATCGTCGCGATCACCGGCACGAACGGTAAGACGACCACTACCCGGTTGATCGCCTCGGTCCTGGCCGCGACCGGGACGGGAGTCGGGTGGACCTCGACGACGGGTGTCCACGTCAACGGCGACGAACTCGTCGCCGGAGACTGGACCGGCATCCGGGGGGCCCGCAGGGTGCTGGACCACCCGGATGTCGAGGTGGCGGTACTGGAGACCGCCCGGGGCGGCATACTGCAGCGCGGCGTGGCCTACGAGAGCAACGACGTGGCCGTGGTCACCAATGTCTCCGCGGATCACCTTGGCCAGCACGGCGTGATGACGATCGAGGGCTTGCTTCGAGTGAAGGCGGTCGTGCCGAGGACGACCCGCTCGAGCGGCACGGTGGTCCTCAACGCCGACGACCCGCTGGTGCAGACACTGGCATCGGCGGTCCGCGCCTCGGTTTGCCTGTTCTCACGGATTCCCGAGAACGCGTTCGTCACCGCCCACGTCCTGGCGGGCGGCGAGGCGGTGGTGGTTCGTGACGGGCGGCTCGTTCACGTCAGGGGTAACCGGGAGAACGACCTGATCGGGTTGGCCGATGTCCCGATGACCTTCGGCGGCCGGGCCGCCCACATGATCGAGAATGCCCTCGCCGGTGCTGCCGCCTGCCTCGCGCTGGGCCTCACGATGGAGCAGGTCGCCGCGGGGTTGAGAGCGTTCCGGAACGCGGCCGACACCAATCCCGGCCGCCTCAACGCCTATGACGTCGCGGGCGTGACCGTCATCTCCGACTACGCGCACAACGAGGTGGGGCTCCGGTACCTGTTGTCCTTCGCCCGCACGTTCGCCGGGCCGGAGGGTCGCCTCCTCTCCCTGATCAGCACGGCCGGGGACCGCCCCGACGAGACACTGGTCGGCCTGGGCCGGATCGCGGCGACCGGCGCCGACCGGGTTCTCGTCAAGCGGACGCACCGCTACCTGCGGGGCCGCGAGCCGGGCGAGATGGAGCGCCACTTCCGGCAGGGCATCGAGGAGGGTGGTCAAGAGATGGCGACTCCGGTCGATACGGAATCGGAGGCGCTGGACATATTCTTGAAATCCGCCCGGCCGGGCGACGTCATCGCGATGATGTGCATCGAGGGCGGCGACGACCTACGGGCTCGGCTCTCCCTGATCGGTACGCCGATCTGACCAATCGTGAGGTCAAAACCAACCCGTGGCTTTTCCTTGAACTCAAACGATGTCTCGAACCGCGTCCCATGCGATCATCCGCTGCCCCCGGGAACGGATGTGGTCCGCGCGGCTCAATTCACGGCTCTGGCCGCGGTGACCGAGTCCGGGTCGGTCAGGGTGGACCAGACCAATTGCGGCCGGTCGACCATGAGGATCACCAAGTCGTCACGACCCGCGCGCTCGATGGCCACGCGACACGCCTCGATCTCGTCGGTGACGATCGTGATGGCGTCCGCGGCCATGCCGCCCTCGACGACCGCCTCCCGCAGGAGCCCGGCCATCTCGCCCCGGGCCCGTCCCCGCGGGTTGGAATCCTCCCGGATCACGATCTCCGAGAACGTCTTGGCGGCCAGGCGGCCGAAGGCATCGGCGTCGCCGTCGCTGCGGTCGCCCGGCATGGCGATCACCGCCACCGTGCGAGCCGGGTCTGTCCGGCGAACGAAGTCGGCCAGCGATTCCAGACCGGCGACATTGTGGCAGTAGTCGATCAGCACCTTGCGGCCGTTTGACTCCAGCATGTTGAATCGACCCGGGGTCTGGTAGAAGTTGGTCGTGAAGCTCCGGAGCGCATTGCGGATATGTTCCAATTGGACATCGGCCGCGAAGGCGGCGGCGGCGGCGGCCATGGCGTTCGCGATGTTGACTCTCAGTCGGCCCTCGAATGTCGCCGGGATCTGGTGGGCGAGCAGCAGGCTGGTCTCGCGCCGGTGTTCCATCATCGTCAGCATCTCGCCCTGGCGAGTCTGCTTCAGGACGACGGCCCGGCCCCGCTCGCGCAGGTGCTCGCGGATGACGGGGTTGTCGTCGTCGAGGCTGAAGAAGACGATCTCGCCCCGGGCCCGTCGGGCCATCTCCACCGTCCACTCGTTGTCGGCGTTCAGCACGCTGGCACCGTCCCGCAGCACCGACTGGGGAACGACCGCCTTGACCCGGGCCAGGTCCGCCAGGGTGTCCACGCCTCGCAGGCCGAGATGGTCGCCGGCGACGTTTGTGACGACGGCGATGTCGCAGCGGTCGTACCCGAGGCCGGAGCGCAAGATGCCGCCCCGGGCGGTCTCCAGCACCGCGAAATCGACGGAGGGGTTCTTCAGCACCATCTGGGCGCTGGTCGGGCCGCTGGTGTCCCCGGCCATGATCTGGGTGCCGTCGATGTAGATGCCGTCCGTCGTCGTCAGGCCGACGCGGCGCCCGGACAATTTCAGGATGTGGGCGATCATCCTGGACGTGGTGGTCTTGCCATTGGTCCCGGTGACGGCGACGATCGGGACCCGGGAGGGGGCGCCCGAGGGGAAGAGCATATCGACCACGGCCCGGCCGACGTGGCGGGGGTGTCCCTCGGTCGGGTTGGTGTGCATCCGGAAGCCGGGACCGGCGTTGACCTCGCAGATCGCGCCGCCGGTGTTGCGGACCGACTGCGAGATGTCGCTGGTGATGAAGTCGATGCCGGCGATGTCGAGGCCGACCACCATTGCCGCCTGGCGGGCGATCTCGACATTGTCGGGGTGGATGTCGTCGGTGCGGTCGATCGAGGTGCCGCCGGTGCTCATGTTGCCGGTCAACTTGAGCGTGATGACCTCGTCGGCCACCGGGATGTGGCCGACGGTGAGACCCTGGCGCTCTAGGACCTCCATCGTCTGGGCGTCGATCGAGATGCGGGTCAGGATCTTCTCGTGGCCCACGCCGCGTCGGGGGTCGGCGGTGGCGAGGTCGACGAGTTCGGCGATCGAGCGCGTGCCGTCGCCGACGACGTGGGCGGGGACGCGCTCGGCGACGGCGACGACGTGATTGTGGACGACCAGGATGCGGAAGTCCTTGCCGGTGATGAAGGTCTCGACCACGATGGTGCCGTCCCGGCTCTCGGCCATCGCGACCGGAAAGAACTCCCGGACCTGGGCCTCGCCGGCTAAGTTGACGCAGACGCCCCGGCCGTGGTTTCCGTCGAGCGGTTTGAGAACGACGGGGTAGCCGATCCGCTCGGCGGCCCGCACGGCGCCGTCCTCGGTCCCGGTCACCATGGCACGGGGGACGGGGATGCCGACCTCGTGCAGCAGGCGATTCGTCAGCTCCTTGTTGCTGGCGATGTCGACCGAGATGTTGGCCGTCCGGGAGGTGACCGTGGCCCAGATCCGCTCCTGGTATCTGCCGTGTCCGAGTTGGACGAGCGACCGCTTGGGATCGAGCCGGAGGACGGGGATGCCGCGCCGCTCGGCCTCGCTGACGATGGCTCCGGTCGATGGTCCGTAGGCTAGGCGCTGGGCGACCTTGATGACCCGCTCTTCGAGTTCGTGGGTGTAGTCGAAGTCGGGTTCGGCGCCGTAGATGGCGTGGTCGAGGATGCGGACCGCGAGGTGTCCCGCCGCCAGGCCGACGTCCTCCTGGTCGAACTGGAAGACGACGTTGTAGACGCCCCGCTCGCTCGAACCCCGCGTCAGGCCGCGCCGGACCTCGGCGCCGGACAAGTTCTGGAGTTCGAGGGCGACGTGTTCCATGACGTGACCCATCCAGGTGCCCTCCCGCAACCGTTGCAGGAAGCCGCCCGGCCGGCCGACGGAGCAGGCGTGGTCGTAGAGCGACGGCATCATTTCCGTCAATTGCTCGTAGAACCCGGGGATCTTGTTGCTCGGGCGATCCTCAAGTTCACCGAGGTCCACAAGGTGGTGAATGACCGGGGTCCGGGCCCAGATGTTCGGGCCGCGCAAGATATTGGTGCTCCGGATGGTCAACATCGGCAGATTCCCCTACGTCGTCCCGGGTGGTCTCGGCGGTCAGGTGATTTCTCCCGCGCCAGGGCGGGGAAGGATCATAACGCGGGGATCAGGTTCGGCCTAATCGACCACGGTTCGGGTCGAGAGGTCGAAGCGACGGCCCGCGGTCAGCATGTGCAGCGTGGCGCCGGTCACCGAGATCTCGCCGTAGCGCTTCACCTGGTGGATATTCGACTCCATGCTCCGCCCATCGACCACCGTGACGCTGTGCCGGCCGATCACCTCCATCACGTCCAGTCCCTCGATCAGGACGGCCGTGTCCTCGTCCACGCCGACGCCGAGCAGGCGGGGGTTGGACGCGACGAGGGTCAGGAGGCGACCGATCCGGTCGCGCTGGCGGAAGTGCTGGTCGATGATCACGTCGGGGACGAGGCCGAACCCCGCGACCATCTGGGCCATCCGCTGCTTGGGGGCGTTGCCGCTGGCGCCATAGGCGACCATGTGCGACGAGAGGATCGAGGCCCCGGCACTCGTGCCTCCCACCGTCGCACCCTCGGCGTTGCGCCGCCGGATGATCTCGGCCGCCGGGGTGCCGCCCAGGATGGACGACAGGCGGAGTTGGTTGCCGCCGGTGAGGAAGATGCCGGTCGCCCGGTCGAGCGCGGCCAGCAGGCTCGATCGCTGGGCATCGGCCCGGTTGCCGAAGAAGGTGACCTCGGCCGAGTCGGCACCCATCCCGAGGAAGAGGGCCTTGTACCGCTCCCCCGCCGCCTCGATCGAAGAGGCGGTCGGCACGATCGCGATCCTGGCCTGGCTGCCCCCGCTGATCTGCAGGAACGTGGACAGGATCACCTTGTCATCGAGTTTGTCTTCGGCTCCCCCGATTGCCATAATGGGACCGACGCGAACCGCTGCTGGTTTCGAATCGCCGACCACCATCGCCGGGGCGTCCGCATGGGACGTGCTCACTCTCGCCACTCCGTCCCCCACGGTCCGTGAGGGGTTGCTGGGTCGTATGCGACGAAGACCTGTCCCGGGCTGGCACGCCGGGACGGTCCCGATCATCACGTCGGTGTGGTGCACCGGGACTGTAGCGTTGTCATCACGGCGCGTCAATCGCACGATCGCCCGTCGCCACCGTTCCCTTCCCGTCCCCTGACCCCGGACCTGCTGCCGGGGACGAACGATGCTCTGACGCCTGGAGCCCACCCCCATGTCGCACCCCTTCCTCGATCGTCTTCGCCAGGGACCGCTGCTGCTCGACGGCGCGATGGGCACGATGCTCTACGCCGGTGGCGCGGCCCTCGACGAGTGCTTCGACGCCCTGACCCTGACTCACCCCGAACAGGTCGCGTCGATCCATCGGGCCTACATCCGAGCCGGCGCCGACATCATCGAGACCAACACCTTCGGGGCGAACCGGGCCAAGCTGGAGGTGTTCGGCCTGGGTGGCCAGGTCCGTGACATCAATCGCCGGGCGGCCAAACTTGCCCGGGAGGAGCGGGAGATCAGCGGTGCGCCAGTCCTGGTGGCGGGCGCCGTCGGCCCGACCGGCCGGACCATCGCCCCGATCGGGATGACCGCGCCGGAGACGGTGCGGGAGATATTCGAAGAGCAGATTTCCGCCCTGCTCGAAGGCGGCGTGGACTTGTTGGTCCTGGAGACCATGGGGTCGGTCGCGGAGTCCCGTCAGGCAATATTGGCCGCCCAAGCGGTCGGCGGGCTGCCGATCGTGGTCCTACTGACCTTCGCCGAGGATGGCCGGACCATCGGCGGCGAGACCCCGGAGCACGTGGTAGCCGCACTGCTGCCGCTGGGTCCGGCCGCCATCGGGGCCAACTGTTCGGTCGGGCCAAGCCGGACCCTGGCGGTGCTGCGTCGCCTCTCGGCCGCTCTCGATGTCGCGAATCTGCCCGATCCCCCGGCGTTGGTGGTGATGCCGAACGCGGGCTGGCCGACCCACGTCGGTGGCCGCGTCATCTACCAGGCCTCGCCGGATTACTTCGCCGGCTTCGGCCAGGAAGCGATCGAGGCCGGGGCATCGATCGTCGGTGGGTGCTGCGGTACCACCCCTGCCCACGTCGCCGCCCTGCGCGGTGCCTTCGACGCCGGGGTCGCCCGACCGGAGCGGCATGGCTTGGGCGTCACCGTCCCACGCGGAGAGGAGTCGGATGCCCCGGCAAACCCTCTGGCGATGGGGACCGAACCGACCGATGAGCCCACCGACGTGGCGAAAGCCCTCGGGAAGACCTTCCTGGTCAGCGTCGAGATCGACCCTCCGAAAGGCTTCAACCCGGCCAAGGCCCTGGCCGGGGCCCAGTTGCTCAAGGACGCCGGCGTCCACGCGATCAACGTCGCCGATTCCCCGATGGCGCGGGTCCGGATGAGCGCGATGACCCTCAGCTACGTGATCCAGCACCGGGTCGGGATCGAGACCATCGTCCACTTCACGACCCGGGACCGCTCGTTGATGGGACTCCAGTCCGAATTGCTCGGCGCTCACGCCGTCGGGGTGCGAAACATCCTCGCCTTGACCGGGGACCCGCCCAGCCTCGGCGACTACCCGGACTCGTCCGCCGTCTACGACGTCGACTCCGTCGGCCTGATCCGGGTCCTGCGGCGCCTCAACGAGGGGGTCGATTCGGCCGGGGCCTCGATCGGGCGGGGGGCCAGCTTCACCATCGCCTGCGCGGTCGACCCGACCAAGGCCGATCTGGCCGACGAGGCCCGGCGGTTGCGGGCGAAGCTGGATGCGGGGGCCCACTTCGTGATGACCCAGCCCATCTTCGATCTCTCCGTCTGGCACCGGTTCTTGGAAATTTACGCGGCCGAGTGGGGCACGGCGGATCTGGGCCTGCCGGTGATGTTGGGCATCTTGCCGCTGCAATCCACCAAGCACGCCGAGTTCCTGCACAATGAGGTGCCGGGCATCACCCTCACCGACGAGGCCCGGGCCCGCATGCGCGGGGCCGGTTCGGACGGCCGCCAGGCGGGTGTGACGATGGCTCAGGACCTCCTGGCGGCGGCCGTGCCACATGTCCAGGGGGTCTACCTGATGCCCTCGTTTGGCCGGTACGAGGTCGCGGCGGAGGTCCTCAAGGCGATCCCGGTCGCTGCCCCCGTGTGACTGGGCGGTGGTTCCCCGTCAATTGCCGGACCGGTCGTGGCCGGGCCGGTCAAGCGCCCGGGAGAGCAGCCGGGGCCGGTCGTGCCGGGCCACGTGTGATACACTCGCCGCCGGTTGCTTGCCCTGGGCAAGCCATGTTCGCGTGGGTGAAATAGGTGACGCGGCAGGCACGTTTCGACCCCGCGGAGCTTACCGTCGCGTTCGGATGACGACACGCCGCATAGCGATAGCGAGATAGGATCGACCATGGTCGCGCAACTCATCCGCTCCCTCGAAGCGGAGCAGTACAAAGAGGACGTCCCCAGCTTTGGACCGGGCGATACCGTACGGGTCCACGCCCGGGTCGTCGAGGGGACGCGGGAGCGGATCCAGGTCTTCGAGGGCATGGTCATCCGGCGCCGGGGCGGGGGTGTGAATGAGAACTTCACCGTCCGCCGTATCGCCTCGCACGCGGTCGGCGTCGAGCGGACGTTCCTGATCCACTCACCCCGGGTCGACCGGGTCGAGGTGGTCCGGTTCGGCCGCGTCCGCCGGGCCCGCCTGTACTACCTGCGCGGCCTGACCGGCCGTGCCGCCCGGATCAAGGAGCGGCGCCGGCCGGACCCAACCGTCGGGTTGCACGGCCGGCCGAAGGTGGTCGTCGCTGAGGTGGCAGTGGTGAACGAGCCGGTGGTCTCGTCCCCGCTCGTGACCGGTGACCTGACGGCGCCGGGCGACCAGCCCGAGACGGCCGACGCGGTCGGCTCGACCGGTCCCGTCGATCCCGATGTCGGTGCCGACGACGCCTCGCGCCCGACCACGACCTAATCATCCGAGTCGAAGTTTATGGATGATCCGTGCGGCCCGTGCCCCTCCCCAGGCGCGGTCCGGCGCGTGCCCGGCTCGTCGGCCCCGGTTCGCCGGCCCGAAGGGTCTGTCCCCCCGAGCGCGGGGCACCGTTCCCGCCGGACCAGGAGGATGTTCGCTCTCTGGCCCTTGACACATACCGGGTGAACGGCCCGGATCGACGTCCGACGCGGGTACCGGCCCGGCCTCGCCCGGTCCCTGCCCCGACACTGCGATGGGAACGAGCTTGTTGGGACGAGGGGATGGGGCCGGTCGCCGGGGTGGATGAGGTCGGGCGCGGCGCCCTGGCCGGGCCGATCGTGGCGGCTGCCGTGATCTTCCCGGCCTGCGATGGGCCGCCGATGCGGCGCCTGCGGGCGATGCTGCGCGGCATCCGAGACTCTAAGCAGGTCCACCCCCTGGTCCGCCTCCGGCTCGCCGGCAGGATTTGGGAGGTGGCCGAGGGCGTCGGCCTCAGTGCGGTGCCGGCCTGGGACATCGACGTGCTCGGGATCGCGGCGGCGAATCGCATGGCGATGGAGCGGGCCGTGCTGGCCCTGCCGAAGCCGCCGGCCTCCCTGCTGCTGGATGCCTTCACCATCGATGTCGAGTTGCCGCAGTATGGGCTGATCCGGGGTGACCGGCATTCGCTGTCGATCGCCGCGGCGTCGATCGTCGCCAAGGTCACCAGGGACGCCCTGATGGCCGATCTGGACGTTCTCGACGACCGGTACGCCTTCGCCGTTCACAAGGGCTACGGGACGCCCGATCACCTGGCGGCGGTGCGCCGGTTCGGTCCGGGACCCTTCCACAGGCGGTCGTTCCGCCCGCTCCGCGAGATGTTGGGAGTCAGCCCGGGCTCAGGACGATGACGCGACCGGTATGGCATCTGGATCGGGTCACCCTAGGTCGGGCGGGAGAAGGACACGCCCGCCGCTTCCTCGAATCACGCGGGTACGTCTTCGTGGGGGCCAACTGGCACTGCCCGGCCGGGGAACTGGATCTGGTGATGACCCATGGGGACGAGTTGGTCTTCGTCGAGGTCAAGACACGGCGGGGTGAACGGGCCGGGCGGCCGGACGACGCGGTCGGGGCGGCAAAAGCCCGTCGTCTCCTGCTGGCGGGGGAGCGTTTTGTGGCCGAACATACAGAATGGCAGACGGCGATCTGGCGAATCGACCTGGTAGCGATCTCGCTCCGAGACGATGGCGCGATTGATGCGGTTCGGCATTACGAGAACGTGATCGGGATCTAACATTCGGTGGGCTGGTTCCCGTATCATCGTTCGTGGCGCGCGGCGTGGTCGCGCAGGTCAAAAGTCGCCGCTCGTGCGGCATCAGGAGGACGACACATGTCGCGGATGATGAGCAAGTTCGGTGTAGTGGGCGTGGCCATGGCTTTGGCCTTAGTCCTCGCGGGTGGAGCCCTGGTCGGTCAGGCACAGGACAGCACGCCGGTCGCGGGTGACGTGAGTTCCGTGCCGCACCCGGCCCATATTCACGAGGGCAACTGCGAGACGCTGAACCCGACGCCGTTGCTCCCGCTGGCCGATGTCGAGATGCGCAGCGGCATGGACATGGACATGGCCTCACCGGCCGCTTCGCCGATGGCGATGGGCACCGGCTCCATGGAAGCGATGCCGGCCGCGGTCAGCGTGACCACCGTCGCCGCGTCGCTGGACGTGATCTTGTCGGCCGAGCACGCGATCAACGTCCATGAGAGTGCCGAGAACGCTGGCAACTACATCGCCTGCGGGGCCATCGGCGGCACGCCGGACTCCGACGGCAATCTGTTCATCGGCCTGGCCGAGCAGAACGGCTCCGGGTTCTCCGGCGTGGCCTGGCTCCAGGGCACGGGCGAGGAGACGATCGTGACCGTCTTCCTGGCCCAGGGCCTATCGGGCGGCGTCTCCACGGATGCCACGCCGGTCTCCTAACTGGCGTAGACTGACACGCGGACGAACAGGTCCAACGTGGCCCCGGCAGAGCCGGGGCCACGTTGTCCCGTTTTCTCGGATCCTTCGCTCGCTGCCAGGCGTGACGTCTGGACATGGGGATGCGACGATGATGACCACGCGAACGAGTGCCCCCGCGACGACCGGCACGCTCAAACAACTCAGAGCGGCCGTGCGGGGCGCGTTTCCCGCCACGACCGCTCTAGCCCGGCGTCTGATCCAGACCCCGAGCCCCTCCGGCGACGAGAGGAGGGCCGCCGATCTCGTCATCGAGGCGATGCGCGGTCTCGGTTACGACGACGTCTGGCGAGACGACGCCGGGAACGTCATCGGGCACCTGCGTGGTGCCGGAAGCGGCGCCCGCGTGCAGTTCAATACCCATCTCGACCACGTCTCGCCCGGTGACCACGCCCTATGGGCCCGACCGCCGTTCGGCGGGGTCATCGAGGACGGGATCCTCTACGGGCGTGGCGCTTCGGACCTGAAGGGGTCGATGGCCGCCCAGATCGCCTTGGTCCCCGCCCTGCGCGAGGCGGGATTGACGCCACGGGGAGATATCTTCGTGGTGGCCGTGGTGTTGGAAGAGGTCGGGGGCTTCGGCAGTCGCCACCTGGCGACGACCCTGGCGACCGACGTCGCCGTGGTCGGGGAGCCGAGTCAAAACGAGCTCCGGCGCGGTCACCGGGGCCGCCTGTTCGTGCGCGTCACCTTCACCGGCCTGTCGACCCACGCCAGTGCCCCCGAGCGGGGACGGAATCCCCACTTTGCCGTCGCCAGATTCTTGCTCGCCATCGAGACCATGCCGATGACGCCGAGCGACACCTTCGGCGGCTCGTCGATGGCCCCGACCTCGATCGAGACGGACCAAGTCAGCGGCAACGTCACCCCGGGCTCCGTCTCGATCTCGCTGGACTGGCGCAACGTCCCCGGCGAAGACGAGGCGACGGTGATCGCCGCCGTCCGGCGGGTCGCGGAGGAGGCGATCACCGGGCTGGACGGGATCGTCGTCGACGTGACGGTCGCCGCCCGGCCGGTTTCGACCTACACCGGCATGACCGACGCTATGCCCTCGACCCTGCCGTTCGAGACCGCCGCCGACGACCCGGCGGTGACCATCGCCCGGGACGCGCTGGAGAGCGCCTTCGGCCGGACGGTGCGGGTCGGCACCTGGACCTTCGCCACCGATGGGGGACACCTGCACGACCTCGGCGTGAGGACGATCGGTTTTGGCCCGGGCGAGGAACGCCACGCCCACACGATCCACGACCAGATCTCGGTGGCCCAGGTCGAAGAGGCCGTCCTCGGCAACGCCGTCCTGGCACTGGCCCTGACGGCACCGGCCGGTGAGCCATGGATGTGAACGCCCCGGACACGGCCGAGGCGGGTTCGCCGGCCGTCCGGCAGCACCGGGCCCACGCCCCGGCGGTCGTCAGATGCGCCGTTCTGACCATCAGCGATACCAGGACCGTCGAGACCGACGACGGCGGGCGGGCGATCCACGATCGCCTCGATGCGGCGGGGCATGAGGTGATCGACCAGCGTATCCTGCCGGACGAGCCAGACGCGATCCGGGCCCAGGTGTCGGCCTGGGTCGAGGACGATCGGGTCCAGGTTGTTCTGACGACCGGGGGAACCGGCATCGCTGGCCGGGACACCACCTATGAAGCGCTGGTCGGATTATTGGACAAGCGGATCGATGGGTTCGGGGAACTGTTCCGGATGCTCAGCTACGCCGAGGTCGGTTCGGCGGCGATGCTGTCCCGCGCGGTCGGTGGCCTGGCCGGGGGGACGGTGATCCTGGCGATGCCCGGCTCGCCGGCAGGCGTCGCCCTGGCCATGGATCGGCTGGTGGTGCCCGAGATCGGTCACATGGCCGGCGAAGCCGCCCGGGGCCGGGATCGCACCACGACTGGGAGAGTGACCGGGTGAAGCCGCGTATCTTGAAGGGATTCCGGGACTACCTGCCGGCCGACATGCTGCTGCGGCAGCGGGTCATCGGCGACTTCCGGACGCTGTTCGAACGGCACGGGTACGAACCGCTCGATACCCCGGCGATCGAACATCTCGACATCCTGACCGGGAAGGCGGGTGAGAACGAGAAATTGATGTATCGCTTCCTCGATGGGGGAGAGCGCGAGGTCGGCCTTCGTTACGACTTGACCGTTCCCCTCGCCCGCGTCGCGGCGATGCACCAGAACGACTTGCCGATGCCCTTCAAGCGGTACCACATCGCCCCGGTCTGGCGGGCCGAGAAGCCGCAGCGGGGCCGATTCCGAGAGTTCTGGCAGTGCGACGCCGACGTGGTCGGGTCGGCGTCGCCGCTCGCCGACGCCGAGCACATCGCCATGGCCGTCGAGGCGATGCTCGGCCTCGGCCTGCCGGACTTCACGGTACGGGTCAACCACCGGGTCTTGCTAGAGGGGATCGCTCGTCACGCCGGAGTCCCGGCCGACCGGGCGGGGGGCGTATACAAAAGCATCGACAAACTCGACAAGATCGGTCGCGACGGTGTCCGCGGCCTGCTGATCGAGGCCGGGATCGCAGAGGACGCGTCGGACCGGGTACTTGACCTGACGAGCCTCGACGGTTCTCCCGACCAGGTGCTCGCGACGCTTCGGGAGCGCATGGGCGGAGACGAAGCTGTCTCGGTCGCCCTGGGTCAGTTGGACGAGATCTTCACCGCCGCCGGCGACTTCTCGGTCCCGGCAGGACGGGTGATGCTGGACCTCTCACTTGCCAGGGGATTGGACTACTACACCGGCGCCGTCTTCGAGGCGGTAGTGGAGCGGCCGAAGGTTGGTTCCATCGCGGGAGGCGGACGCTATGACGGCCTCGTCGGGTCGATGTCCGGTCAAGCGGTGCCCGCGACCGGCATCTCGCTCGGCTTGGAGCGCATCCTCGAAGTGGTCCGGGAGTTCGACCTGCTAACCGTGCCGACGACGACGGCGCATGCCTTCGTCGCACACGTCCCGGTGGCGCGGTCGGCGGCCATCGGGGTAGCGACGACGCTGAGGGAGGCGGGGGTACCGACCGACCTCTCGTTGCTCGGCCACCGGGGCATCGGTGACCAACTCAAGTATGCGGCGCGGAAGGGCATCCCGCTCGGGATCATCCTCGGCTCCGACGAGGTCGCCGCTGGGCAGGCATTCGTGCGTGATCTCGCTACCGGTGAGCAGTCTCGGGTCCCGCTCGATGATCTTCCCGGCGCGGTCCGGGACGTGCTGGGCCGGTCGGGTACGACGGACGACGCGGCGGTCGTGGCCGCCTTCGTGGAGAACGACGAGTCATGAGCGCGGGACAGGTCGAGAACAAAGTCGAGCCGGGGGGATTCGACCCCACCTTCGAGACGTACATGGTCATCGTCGCCCATCCGGACGACATGGAGTTCTCCTCCGCCGGGACGGTCGCCCGCCTGGCGAGGGAGGGCAAGAAGACCATCCTGATCCAGGTGACCTCCGGGGACAAGGGCAGTTCGGACCCGTCTGTCTCGCCACACGCGATGGCGACCGTGCGGGAAGGAGAGGAGCGGGACGCCTGCCGCCGTCTCGGCGTATCGGAGGTCGTCTTCCTCCGCTGTACCGATGGCGAGTTGCTGCCGGACCTCTCGCTGCGGGAGCGCATCGTCCGGATGATCCGGAGCCACAAGCCGGACGTGGTAATCTCGCATGACGCCTTCCGGCCCTACGCGCTCCACCCCGACCACCGGGCCGTCGGCCTCGCGACGACCGACTCGGTCTACCCGGCTGCCCGGGACCCGCACAATTTTTCGTCGCACCTGCGGGAGGGCCTGGAGCCGCACAAGACGGCCGAGCTGTGGCTCTTCGGTGCCGAGCAGCCCGACAAGCACATCGACATCACCGGGACCTTTGCCGCCAAAATGGATGCGCTTATGGCCCACGAGAGCCAGGTCGGCACGGGCGACGGGATGGAGGAGCGACTAAGGGAGCGGGCATCCGAACTCGCCGCGGACCAGCCGTTCGAGTTGGCCGAGGCCTTCAAAGTCATCCAGATGCGGCGGTAGGCCGTCGGGCTACCCGGGGAGGACGGCGCCGTGGACAGGCGAACGGAGTTCGCGACGAAGCACGAACGACTGCGGGCACTGATGAGGTCTCACGGATTGTCGGGTCTCGTTTTGAGGTCGCGTTCCAACGTCGCCTGGCTCGGCAGTGGTCCGGCCGACGACGCACCGCTCGCGGCCGTCCAGGGATCGCGCTCCGAGGTGTGGCACCAGGCCGAGGGCGGCGTCGCCTGGTTCTTGGTGACCCCCGAGACGGCGACGCTGGTGACAGAGAACATCGAACTCCCGCGTCTAGCCCGCGACGAGTTCGCGGGCCTGCCGATCGATATCCTGGCCCAACCCTGGCACGAGTCTGATCCGGCCCGGGCAGTGGCCGAGTTGGTTTCCGGCCCGGTGGGGTCGGATTCCCCGGAGCCCGCTCTCGACTGGCGAAGCGGTGCACCGCGGCTGATGACCGGGGACATTGCCGCCTGTCGGGCCGAGTTGACCGGACGGGAGCGAGTTCGATACCGGTGGCTCGGCGAGGTGGCCACGGGGGTGCTATCCGACGTCTGCCGGACGATCCGTCCCGGCATGCCGGAGGCGGAGGTCGTGGCGATGGCCCACGGTCGTCTCAAGCGATTAGGCATCGCCCAAGAGGTCGACATCGTCTGCTCAGACGACCGCCTCGGGGAGGACCGCCACGCGCTCTATTCCGACCGGACGATCGAGCGCCTGGCGATGGTCAGCTTTTGCGCCCATAAATGGGGGCTGGTGGCGAACGTGACCCGGATGGTCGCCGTGGCGCCCCTACCAGAGGAGACCAGACGGAAGCACGAGGCGATCTCGACCATGGACCACGCCATCATGCTGGCGACCGTGCCCGGCGTTCCCCTCCGAGACGTGTTTCGGGACGCCATCGTCGGCGGCTACGCGGCGCTCGGCGAACCCGATGCCTGGCACGATCATCACCAGGGCGGTTCGACCGGCTACACCGGCCGCGACACCCGGGTCACGCTGGCTTCGGACGGAGTCGTGCACATGCATCAGGCGTTCGCCTGGAACCCATCTCTGGTCGGGGTGAAGAGCGAAGACACCTTCATCACCGGGCCTGACGGGCCCGAAATCGTCACCGTCGATCCCGCTTGGCCCACGTACGCGGAAACGGGCAAGGCGGCCATCTTGGACCTGTCCGGCGTAGGGGCATGACGGACGTCCCCGAACCATTCGCGAGGCTCGCGGCGATCGAGCGCCGGGCCGAGGAGCTGGGGCAGGCCTCCTTCGGCCCGAGTTGGGCCATGTCCCGGCTGGCGCGCGCGAGCGGCCGGATCGAGCTGATCGGGAACCACCTCGACTACAACGGCGGACCCGTCCTGGCGGCCGCGATCGACCGACAGACCTTGGTGCTGGGTGGCCCCGGCACGCCGGGCACCGTCGAGGTGGTCTTCGCCGACCGGGCGTCCGGGATCGAATCGATCGACGTCACGGCGACGGCGGGATGGAGTGGCTCTGGGAACCAGATCGTCCCGGCCGACTATGCCCGCGGCGTCGTCGCGGCCTTGACCGGGCGCGGCGTGTCGATGACGGGCGCGAGCCGCCTGGTCGTCGCGGGTGACGTGCCGTTCGGACTCGGGGTCAGTTCGTCGGCGGCGCTCTGCGTCGCCCTGACGATGGCGCTGGCCGCGACGCGGCCCTCCGATCTGGATGTCGTCCTGATCGCCCAGGAGGCCGAGCACCGGGCCGGTACACCCTGCGGCACGATGGACCAGTCGGCCTCGGTCGCCGGCGGCGTGATCCTCTACGACGGTGCCACGTCGGAGTTCCGGCATCTCCGGCCCGACCTCGGCGCGTTTACCTTCCTGCTCGCCGATTCGGGCGTAGACCGGTCACTGGCGGCGTCGGTCTACCCCGACCGGGTCCGGGAGGCGGCCGAGACACTGGCCCGGGTCAACGCGCTTCTGAAGAAGAACCATCGTCACCTGGCCCGCGTGTCCGTGCCCGCCTACGAGACGGTCGAGCGGTCCGGGGCGTTGCCGCCCGTCCTGCTGTCCCGTCTGGCCCACGTCGTCAGCGAGACGGCCCGGGTGGCAATGGCGACGAAGTCCTTGCGGGGAGGAGACTGGTTAGAGTTCGGCCGCCTGATGTCCGAGTCGGGCCGCTCCTCGGCCGGGGACTATGACGTCAGCCATCCCCGGGTCGAGGAGTTGGTCGCCCTGCTCCTTCGACAACCGGGCGTGGCGGGGGCTCGAATGATGGGCGGGGGGGGAGGCGGCAGCGTCCTGGCCCTCGTCCGGTCGGCGGATGTGGGTTCAATCACCGCCGCGCTCGACGCGGGCTACCACGCACCACACGGTCTGCTGGCCCGGACCGATCGCGTCCTGGCGTGCCGATTTGGCCCGGCGGCTGGCGTGAACGGCTGATCCGGTCGCACTCGACATGACGGGACGCGGGCGACGATCAATATCCCTGGTCAAGATCCACGACATTGCGGAGGGGCTGCCCGGTCTGCCAACGGGTGATGTTGTCCGACGCGATGGCGAGCGCGCGGTCGAAGTACCGCGGTGACGCCCCAGACGTATGGGACGTGATGAGCACGTTCGGCATCGCCCAGAGCGGTGACTCCGCCGGCAGCGGTTCCGGGTCGGTCACGTCGAGTCCGGCTCCCGCGATCTGGCCTGATCCCAGCGCCGCGATCAGGGCCTCCTGGTCGATGACGGCGCCGCGACCGATGTTGAAGATGTGGGCGCCGGGCTTCATGAGTCCGATCCGGCGAGCGTCGAGCATATGCCGGGTGGCGGCGGTGAGCGGGACGCAGACCGCGACGTGATCCGCGGTCGGGAGGAGATCATCGAGCCCGTCGAAGGTGGCGACCTCGGCGAAACCGGGCGGGGACGGCTGGTCGCCCCGGCGCCGGACACCGACGACGCGCATCCCGAACCCGGTCGCCCTGGTAGCGACCGCCTCGGCGATCTGCCCGGCCCCGAGGACCAGCAGGGTCTGGCCCTCCAACTCGAAGACGCGCTGTCGCATCTCGTGCGCGTCCCACCGCCGTTGGTCCTGCTCACGGACGAGCAATGGCAATTGGCGAGCGAATGCCAACATCATCGCCAGGACGTGCTCGCCGATATTGATGGCGTGAGCGCCGCTGGAATTGGTGACGACGATCCCGCGTTCCTTCAACGTCTCTGCCGGGAAGTGCTCGACCCCCGCGGACATCGCCTGCACCCACCGGAGACGCGCGGCGTTCTGGACTTGTTCCCCCGTCACCTGCCAACCCACGTAGGCGTCGGCGTCGCCGATCTCACGCGCTCCCTCGTCGTCTTCCCAGAACTCGAAGACCAGCGCCGGGTGTTCGCCTCGCAAGCGGTCACGCATCGGTTCCGAAAGGGGTACGCCGACGAGGACGCGAGCGAGGGGGCTCCTGCCAGGATCGGCGGAGGGTGAAGATGACACGGTCGCGCTCCTGTTGAACGGCGGCGGGGAAAAACCGGTCGCCAGGTCCGGCTCAGCCGCCGATCTGGGACATGCCCCGGACCGTGTCCCGCACGCCATCGGCCAACAGGTGTCCCCACGGCTTCCGCCAGACACCCGCTCGAAGTTGTGCCCGCAGAGCGTCGTCCCCGGCGCCCTCGCGCATCATATCGCGCAGGTCGACCTCGTCATTGCGAAGGAGGCAGAGGCGAAGCTTGCCGTCGGCGGTCAGCCGGACCCGGTTGCAGGTCGCGCAGAACGGTACCGATACCGGGGAGATGAAGCCGATCGTCCCGGCCGCCCCGGGGATGCGCCAGAGGCGAGCGGGGTCGGCCGCGTCGGCGGTGATCGGCTCCAGCGGGCCAAAACGTTCCTCCAACCGGGCCAGTGTCTCGCCGGAGGTGACCAAACTGGCGTCGTGGACATCGCCGACGCCCTCCAGGGGCATGATCTCCAGGAATCGGACCTGCCACGGGCGATCGATCGTCAGGGCGGCCATGTCCCCGACCTCGCGGTCATTCTGGTCGCGGACCACGACGGAGTTCAACTTGACCGGCGTCAGGCCGACCCGCTCCGCCGCCTCGATGCCCTCCCAGACCAGGTCGAGGCGGCCACCGCGAGTCATGAACTTGAACTTGACCGGATCGAGCGTGTCGATGCTGATGTTGACCCGGTCCAGACCGGCCTCCTTGAGCGGCTCGGCGAGGCGGTTGAACAGCAGGGCGTTGGTGGTCATCGAGAGTTCCTCGATGCCGGGGAATCGTTTCATCGCGCGGACCAACTCGACGACGTTCGGCCGGATCGTCGGCTCGCCGCCGGTCAAGCGCAGCTTGTTGAAGCCGATCTCGCCGCAGAGCCGGACCACCCGGAGCAGTTCGTCGTCGGTGAGCATCTCCGCCTTGGGTTGAAATTTCATGCCGACCGCGGGCATACAGTAGAGGCAGCGAAAATTGCACCGGTCGGTCAGCGAGATGCGGAGGTAGGTCATCGCCCGGCCGAACGAATCTCGCGCGATGACGGGTGAGCCGTGACCGGACAACGAGAGCGGATGGGTGGTCGGTTCGAGGAGGCTGACCATGGGCTTATCCTCTCGGGTGCCGCGCCCGGGCGCCGCTTCGACGAGACATACTCAATGATTGAGTATAGCCGACCGTCCAGGGGCGGTGTGCAGACGGGAAGCCGGTCAAGGAATGGTGTCCGCCGGTGCCACCGCCATGCTCGAGGTGAATCAGCGGTGGGCGCCCGTCAACCTTCGGTGCGTAGGCGAGGGTCGATCAGGTCCCGGATGGCATCGCCGACGATGTTGATGCCGAAGACCAACAGGGCCAGGGCGAGACCGGGGTAGAGGACCGTCCACGGTGCCAACTCCATGTAGACCCTGTTCTCGCTGAGCATCGAACCGAGAGAGGGAGTAGGGGGCACGGCGCCGAGGCCGAGGAAACTGAGGGCTGCCTCGAGGATGATCGCCCCGGACAGGCTGAGGGTGATCTGGACCAGGATCGGGGCGGTGACGTTGGGGAGGAGATGCCGCGCGATGACGCGGCCCGGCGGGGCGCCGGAGGCCACCGCCGCCCGGACGTACTCGACATCTTTGAGGGCCAATGTCGAGCCTCGCACCACCCTGGCGAAGATGGGCGTATAGACGATGGCGATGGCGATGACGATGCTCGTGAATCCCGGTTCGAAGATCGCCACGATCAGGATCGCCAGGAGCACGGACGGAAAGGCGAAGAGCACGTCCATGATCCGCATGACGACGTACTCTACCCAGCCGCCCAGGTAGCCCGCCACCAGACCGAGGATCGTTCCGATCAGGGCTGAGACCACCACCGACGAGGCACCGACGACCAGTGAGATACGCGCGCCGTGCAAGACCCGGCTGAGTACGTCCCGGCCGAAGAGATCACCCCCGAGGAGACCGCCTTCTCCCGGGGGACGGAGGCGATCCAGCGGTGACATCGTGACGGGGTCCTCGGGAGCAATCCATGGTGCCAAGGAAGCCGCGACGATGAGGATGACCAGGAGGAGTCCCGCCACGACGCCCGCCCGGTTGCGCCGGCCGGCCCGTCGCACGGCCGCGAGGGTTCGGGTTCGACCGGTGCGTCCGACGGTCATCGACGACGAATCCGGGGATCGACGAGGCCGTAGACGACATCGGTCAGCAGATTGATCATCACGAAGCTACCGGCGATGAAGAGGGTCGTCCCCTGCACCAGCGGGTAGTCTCGCTGGAGGACGGCGTCGAGGGCCAGTCGCCCGATGCCGGGGATGGCGAAGAGTTGCTCGATGATGACCGTGCCGCCGAGGAGATAGCCAGTCTGGATACCGACGACGGTGATGACCGGCACGAGCGCGTTCCGGAGCGCGTGGCCCAGGACGACGGACCGGTTACTCAATCCCTTGGCCCGGGCGACGGTGAGGTATTCCTTGCCGAGTTCCTCCAGCAGTGCCGAACGCGTCATCCGGGTGATCGATGCCGCGAGCAGGGCACCGAGCGAGATGGAGGGTAGGACCAGCGAGCGCAGGTTGTCGAGGAGACCTTCTGAGATCGGGACGAACCCGGTCGTGGGGAGGATCGGCCAGCGAAGGGAAACGAAGAGGATCAGCAGCGTCCCGAGCAGGAAGTTCGGCACCGAGAGGCCGAGCAGTCCACCTAGGCGGGCGACCAGGTCGATGGGACCATTGCGGTTAACCGCCGCCAGGACACCGGCCGGGACCGCGATCAGCAGCGACGCGATCGTCGCCAGGGCCGCGAGTTCCAACGTCGCCGGCAGCCTATTGACGATCTCTCGCGCGACCGGCTGGCCGGTCCGCAGCGATGTGCCGAGGTCTCCGCGCACGGCGTCGCCGAGCCAGACGACATACTGGACCGGTACCGGGGCGTCCAATCCGTAGGAGCGGGCGATGGCCCGGCGCTGTTCGTCGGAGACATCGGGGCCGAGGCCGATCATGACATCGACGAAGTCGCCGGGGATCGCCTGCATGGCCCCGAAGACCAAGACCGAGATCCCCAGCAGCGTCGGCACGAAGACCGTCACGACACGGCGCAGGATGAAACTCAACACGACCGGCGATTCTCCGTGAACCCGTGAGTCTCGCCAACCGAACGACCGGACGTGGCGCGATCGGCGAGAACCCACGGGCTCTGACGGGACGTTGGGCGCTCGCTAGGAACCGGTGACCGCCGTCCGCTTGAGCGTTTCCCAGGTATCGATCGGGTTTGGCTCGAAGCCGGTGACATCGTCGCGATGGGCGAAGTAAGCGAGGCGGGTCGAGATGAAGATCCCGGGGGCCGCATCGGCGATCAGCTGTTCGGCCTGGCGGTAGATCTCCTGTCGCTGGGCGGGGTCGAGCGTGGTCCGGCCCTGCTCCAGCAACGCGTCCACCTCGGGATCGCTGAACTGGAAGGCGTTGACCGAACCCCCGGTGTGAAAGACCGGATAGAGGGCCCGGTCGGGGTCGTTGCCGCTGCCGTTGAAACTGACGAACGATTGGAAATCGCGCGCTCGCCACCGCTCGATGAACGTTCCCCACTCGACCTGGTCGAGCTGGACATCGATCCCGACTTCCTGGAGTTGCTGCTGCACGATCAGGGCGATGTTGATGAACTCCGGATAGAGGGGCGACGCGACGATGCTCATCGAGAAGCCGTCCGGGAACCCCGCTTCGGCCAGAAGTTGGCGAGCCCGGTCGAGGTCTCGACCGTAGAGTGGGAGCTGATCGACCGGCGAGGCCCACTCGCCCAACGTCGGCACGATCGGCCCGGTCACCGAGCCGTTGCCGAAGAACGCGGTATCGACGATCGCTTGCCGGTCGACGGCCAGGCTGATCGCCTGCCGGACGGCGACATCGTCGAACGGGGCCTGGAGCGTATTGAGACCGAGCAGGTAGTAGTCGGTCGTCTCCTGGTTGATCACGACGACGCCGTCGCTCTGCCCGGCCAGGTCGACCGAGGCGGCATCGGCCAGGGTGGTCAGGCCGATCTCGCCCGTGCGGATCGCGGCCAGCCGGGCGGACTCGTCGGGCAGGATGCTCCAGGTCACTTGCCCGAGCATGGGCAGCCCCTGGTCCCAATAGGCTTCGTTCGCGGTCATCACGGTCCGGGTGTCCGCGACGTACTCGCTCAGCCGGAACGCGCCGGTCCCAACCATGGTCGTCTGCAGGTCGCCCGTCTTCTCGACTTCCTCCCGCGGAACGATGACCGCCCACGCGGAGGCGAGCGTTGCCAGGAGGGGTCCATAGGGTTGGCTGAGCGTCATCCGGACCGTGCGGTCATCAGGAGCCTCGATCGAGGCGACCGGTTCGAGTTGGCTGGCCCAGGGGGAGGCGGTGTCCGGATTGGCGATCCGCTCCAGGCTGTACTTGACGTCCGAGGCCGTCAGCGCCCGGCCGTTGTGGAAGGTGACACTCTGGCGGAGGGTGAACACGAAGGTCGTATCATCCGGGGTCTCCCACTTCTCGGCCAGGGCCGGCAGAGGTTGGTTCTGGGCATCGAAGCGCACCAATCCCTCGTAGACCGGTGCGATCGCCTGGAAACTCGACGCCGCCGTGATGAGGGCCGGATCGAACCCGACCGCCTCCTGCGCCTTGCCGATCGTCAGCTCGCCAGCGGGTGACGCGGCGGGTGTCCCCCCCTGGGCTCCGGCATGTCCCGCTGGCACGATCCCCACGGCACCCAGGGCAGCCCCGGCGGCCGCGACCTTCATGGCGTCGCGACGGGTGATGATCCGGTGAGTCATGGTGACGTTCTCCTCACGCGAGCGCCTCGCGTCCAAATCGTAGAAGGCACGACCGCATGCCGTCTCGGCAGATCTAAGCGTACCAGCGTCGAGCGATCAACGCGGGTGAGCGAGGGTGATCGTACCGAGCGGGACGGCCTTCCGAGCGCCGGTGGCGGTCGGGACGTTGGTCGGCCGACCAGCGAGGGCATCGTGGGCCATGAGAGCGAAGAACATCGCCTCTTTGGCCTCGCTGTCGATCCCGTGTTCGTCGAGGGTCGTGAGCGGGACGGGGGAGACGGCTTCCGCCAGCATGCGGAGGAGGGTCGGGTTGCGGGCGCCGCCGCCGCCGACGATGACCTCGTCGAGGCCGGGCAACCATCGCTCATATGCCCCGGCGATCGACCGGGCGGTGAGGGCCGTGACCGTAGCGGCGATATCCCTTGACCGTGACGCGTCGTCTTCGAGTCGGAGGTCCGCCAGGCCGGCATCGCGGAGGATATCCCGGCACAGCGGGATGCCGTAGACCTCTCGCCCGGTCGTCTTGGGTGGCGAGATGGCCAGGTAAGGATCTGTAAGTAGGGAGGCGAGGATCGCCTCGTCCACCTTTCCCCCGGCGGCGAGAGCCCCGTCGCGGTCGTAGGTCATCTGGCCGTCGGTGAGGAGTGTGACCATGCCGTCGATCAGGATGTTGCCGGGGCCGGTGTCGAACGCGCGGACCTCGTCGATGGCCGCACCGGCGGGGAGGTCCGTGACGTTACCGATGCCGCCGATGTTCTGGATCGCCCGGTGGCGTTCCGGGTGACGCAGGACGACCCAGTCAAAATAGGGAGCCAGCGGGGCGCCCTGTCCGCCGGCGGCCATGTCGGCGACGCGGAAATCGGAGACCACCGGCACGCCCAGGCGTTCGGCGATCACCGCCGCCTCGCCGATCTGGAGCGTCGATGGGCGCGACAACGGCCACCGCGGGTCGTGGGTGGGCTGGTGCCAGACGGTCTGGCCGTGGGAGCCGACGACGTGCAGAGAGGCCGGATCGACGTTCGCTCCGGCGCAGAGGGCCAGCGCGGCGTCCGCGAACAGGTTTCCGACCACGACATTCAGGGAACACAGGCGGGCGATGGCATCCCCCGGCTGATCATAGAGCGCGAGGAGTTCGGACCGGACCGCGTCGGGGTAGGGGAGTGAATGGGCAGCGACCAGACGGAGCTCGGCGTCCACGCCGCCGCCCGTTATCTCGACCAGGGCGGCGTCGATGCCGTCGGCGGAGGTGCCAGAGATCAGGCCGAGGCAGAGCTTGGCCCCGGCATCGTCCGCATCGCCGAACTGGTTCCTCATGGCGTTGGTCCTCCATCGGAGCGTCGGGACATGAAACGGGGCCGAAAGCGTTGTCACGAACCTTCCGTTGCCAGGACAAACGCGCGACGACCTACCTGTCGCGGCCATCTTAATCGCCGGGCGACGGGTCCAACCTGTCGGCCGCGGGGTGAGCACGGGCGACCGGCTCGCCTGGCTCGTCCGGGGGAATGGCGTCCCCGAGGCGGGTCCGGGCGATGGCGGGGAATTGGCGAGCGATGAACAGTGTCGCCAGGATCGTCAGGATGCCACCGGCGCCGATCGAGGCCCTGACGCCCGCCAGGGCGGCGACGGCTCCCGCCTCGATCTCCCCGAGTTGCGGCCCGCCCATCGCGAAGGTGGAGTGGGCGGCGGCGATCCGGCCCCGTAGGGCGTCAGGCGTCATCAGGTTTCGGACCGTGTGGCGGAGGGCCATGCTGACGGCGTCGGCGGCGCCCGAACCCGCCAGGAAGAGCATCGCCATCGGCAACGAGGTCGAGAACCCGAAGGCGGTGATGCAGGCCCCGTAGGCGATCACCGAGATCAGCACCCCCCTCCCAGGCCGGTCCGGTGACCGGACCGATCCCATCACGACGCTGCCGGCCACGGCTCCGGCGGCCGGGGCGGCGAGGAGATAACCGGTGGCGGACGCCCCGGCGCCGAGGACATCGTCGGCGAAGATGGGCATCAGCACCGTGCTAGCGCCAAAGAATGTGGCGACGAAATCGACGCTCATCACCCCGAGCAACACCGGCGATCGGCGCAGGAACCGCACCCCCTCGACGGCGGCCGCCAGGCCGGAGAGACGCATCGGCACCTGGACCACGCTCGGGCGCAGGGCCAGCACCGCCGCTATCACGGCGAAGAACGAGACGACGTCGACCAGGTAGGCCGCCGAGACGCCGACCCGGGCGATGATCAGGCCACCGATGGCCGGGCCGACGACCAGCGCCACATTGAAGGCGAAGATGTTCATCGTCATCGCGTTCGCCAGGGCGGCCCGGGGGACCAGCGAGGGGATCAGCGCCTGCCGGGTCGGTTGGGCGACGGCCCCGACCGCCGCCGAGACGAACGTGATGGCGTAGATGGCGACGAGGGAGATCCCTCCGGTCATGGTCAGAATAGCCAGGGCAGCCGACGTCAGGAGCAAGATCACCTGGGTGATGAGCAGGGTCCGCCTCCGGTCCTGGCCGTCGGCGATCACCCCGCCCATGATCCCGAAGAGGAGCAGGGGAAGGAACCGGAACAAACCGAGGAGGCCCAGCTGAAGCGCGTCGCCGGTCAGACGATACACTTGCCAGATGATCGCCACGGCCTGGATGCGGGTGCCCAGGACAGACACCACCTCCGCGATCCAGAACCAGCGAAAGTCCGGGTAGCGCAAGACCGTGAAGGCTCGCTCGGGTGCCGAAGGTTTGGCATCAGTCATCGCTGGGTCCGAGTGGGGTCGGCCTCAGGGGCGTTTACCGCAGGCGGGGCACGATCTGGCGACGCGACGCGAGTGACGGGAAGGGTTGTGCGGCAATGGGTGGTGCCCTGAGTGGCGAGCAGATCCGGGAACTGTGCGAGGGGCCGGAGCCCCTGCTCTCTGGGTACCGCGACCTGGATGCCCAGGTCCAACCGAACGGGGTCGACTTGACCGTGGAGACGGTCAGCGCCTTCGCCGGCGGAGGTCGGATCGGAAGGACCAATGCCAACCGCGCGCTGCCGGATTTGATACCGCAGGTGACCGACGACGGTGGCTGGTTCACGTTGGGGCCGGGAGCGTACCTGGTCACGTTCAACGAGGCGGTCTGGCTGCCCCTGGACGTGATGGCCCTGGGCCGGCCCCGGTCGAGCATCGCCCGTTGTGGGGCCGCTATCCATTCCGCGGTTTGGGACGCGGGGTATCACGGTCGGTCCTCGTCGCTCCTGGTCGTCCAGAACCCGGCGGGCTTCGACCTCGAACCGGACTCTCGGATCTTGCAACTCGTCTTCTTCCGCCTCGACCGGACCACCGGCCAGGGCTATGCCGGTTCCTACCAGGGCGAGCGGCTCGGGAGCGGCTAGGGGGCGGGCGAGCCCAAACCGATCGATCGGATCACGTGCGGTCGTTTGGGCGGGAGAAGAGCGGGCGCTCGGGTGGTTCGCCGGGGACCGGGATCTGGGTCCGGACCTGCTTCCGCTCGGCACTCTGGTCGCATTTGTCGACCGGGCAGAAGTAGAGCAGGGTGTACTGCTCCTCCGTCTGGTCGCTGAACCGGGTCGGTTGTCCCTGCTTGCCGCGCAACCGCATCTCCACCTCATGGGAGGGGCAGACCGGGGTGTCTGGGTCGTTTCGCTCACGGCGGAAGATGACGTCGACGATCCGCTGCACGAGAACCTCCAGCGGCCGGTCGGCCCGGCCCCGCGCGACGTGGCGGTGACGCGGTGACGAACCACATGGTCCACGCGCGTCGTCACCAGAGGCGGGTAGGGGTGGGAGTGATGACCTCCGGTCCGCCGTCGGGCTGAATGATAACCATTTGTTCGATGGCGGCCCCCCCAGTTCCCGGTACCGCCAGCGTCGGTTCGACGCAGAGCACCATGCCGGGTCGAAGCGTCGTTTGGTCCCCGGGTCGGATATATGGCAGCTCGACGGTCTCGAGGCCGATCCCGTGCCCCATCGAGGCTCCGCCGTGCTCGGCGTAGGATGAGCGGGCGAAGACGACCGTGGCTGCCCCCGCGACTTCGGCGACGGTGGCGCCGGCCCGGCAGGCTTCGACGGCTCGCAGCGTGGCCTCCTCGACCAGCTCCGCGATGTCCCGGGCAGGTGCCAGGAGGCCGGGCTGGCCGAACGTCCGGTTCACGTCGAATTGGTAGCCGCGGAACGTGCCGATCACGTCCGTGACCACCGCCTCGTCCGGGCCGACCAGCCGGTCCATCGCCGGGGGCCAACGGGAACCGGATGCCGACCATGGTCCCGAGTGGACCCGGAAATAGCGGATGAAGTCGGCCCCGGCCGCGATGGCCGCGGCGATCCCGGCGGCCGCCACATCGCGTTCCCGGGCTCCGGACGCGGCCATCGCCGCGTGGGCCGCCATCTGGCCAGCGCCGGCGCACCGGGCCGCTCCCCGCAGCAGGTCCCATTCCAGCGGCTCTTTGATCTGCCGGAAGGCCGCGACCGTGTCCCCGGCGTCGTCGAACGCCAGGCGTGGGAACCGCTCGCGCAGGCGGCGGTCGAGCGTCGCCGGGAGGAGGTCGAGGCCGGCGATGCCGACACGGCCGCCCGGCAGGCCCAGCGCGTCGATGGCGTCGAGCAGGGCCGCTTCGAGGTCGGCGTGGGCGCGGGTGTCGTGTACGGCGACGATATCCTGGCGATGGCGGCGGAGGTCGGTCAGCAGGATCGGTTCACCGGTGGAGGGAAGGATCAGGAACGCGTGGCCGAGTCCGGAGATGCCCTCCGCCCCGATCGCCGTCGGGAACGGGGGGAGATGGTTGGTGAGATAGGCGAGGTCGCCGCACCGGTCGTAGAACGACCGGCCGACCACCACCAGCGCCGCGAAACCGCGCCGCTCGGCCTCGGCCCGGACGATGTCCTGGCGCCGGTGGACATCGGCGACCGGGACGATCGTCGTCGCTCCGACCATGGCGACTCGGTCGTCTTCCATCGAGCATCGCTCCGGTGTGATGAGGCGAGGACGCGGGTTCGGGCGCGATCGGGTCGGGATCGGGTGATGATACGCTAGCGGCGTGGCGGTGGCCGTGACTGCCCACGAGAGACGTGAAAGGGACGGATCCAGTGGCGAAGGTGACCATGGAAGGCCTCGGTGAGGCCGATTGCGCCGACGGTCGGCGGCTTGTGCTGTGCATCGAGGACGCCGGGGTCGATATCCTGCACCGCTGCGGCGGCAACGCCCGCTGCACCACGTGCCGGGTGGAGATCCTCGACGGCGACGCGGGTCCGATGACGGATGCCGAGTCCAGCAAGCTGGCTACCCTGGGCGACATCCCGGTGACCTTGCGGCTCTCGTGTCAGGTCCAGGTGCGCGAGGATCTCACGGTGCGCGTGCTGCGCCAGTTGCGCGACAACCCTGACATGGGCGACCCGGGACCACGCCCGGACGAGTGGCCGGCCGAGGGACCGCTGCCGCCCGCGTAGGGGGACCGACGCGAGTCGATTCGATCGTGTCTTTGCGCCGGGCCACCCGGGGCGGCTACACTGGGCCCGGTCGTGCTAGACGGGGAGCTGGCGGTGCCCTGTACTCGCAATCCGCTGTAGCGGGGTTGAATTCCCTCTCTAGGTGGCGCCTTGTGGGACTAGCGACGTGACGTGGCGTTGACGGTCGGGTCCCGCGCGGCGGGGAACCGTGAACCCGGTCAGGACCGGAAGGTAGCAGCCGTAAGCGGCACTCTTCGGGTGACGTGGGGCAGCCTGACCCGAGCTAACGAGCGGCGACAAGCCGGAAGGTGTCCATCGAAAGAGGGTGCACGACCACAACCCGGACGCGATGCGGCCCGCCTTTCGGTGGGCCGCTCCGGTTTTCACATGTCGGCGTCGCGTTCAGCGGCGCAACCGTCGCCGCACCGGGCGTCGCCCGACGGGGACGGCCCGGATCGCGTTCGGTCGTGAGCCGCTCGGGTGGGTCTTGAGATAATGCTGGCGCGTCTTGCGCGACTCGTACGCCTCCCGCTCGGCCGGGTAGTCGGTCCGCAGGTAGTTGGCGACGGCGAGAGCGAACCCGATCAGGCTGAGGAACGAGAGGTACAACCAAATGCGCGCCCCGAAGGTGAAGGGATTGATCTGCAGCCAGCGGATCAGGAAGAAGAACAATCCCATCCCGAAGATGATCATGGCGTATCCGGAAGCCCGCTGGGCGAACCGGCGCTGGAGGCCATTACGGAAGAATCTCCGGGCCCCATCGTTATAGACGACGATCGAGGCGACCAGGCCGATCGCGAAGAGGATCAGGTAGGCGGTCGAGAACGGGCCGAAGACGTCGTCCGGACCCGGCACGGTCGTTTGGTAATCCCAGGAAAACGGGTTGTCCATGGCTCGTGTCCTCGGGGCAAATGATCGGTCAGGACGGCGGCCGGAGTATAGCAGCCATCGCCCCGCTCATTTCCCCTCGAGTGATCCGCTATGCGGGAGCGCCGCCCGTCAGGCGGTGTCCATCACCAGCGCACGCTTCACCTGCTCGATCGCCCGGGTCACCTCGATGCCGCGCGGGCAGGCGTCGGTGCAGTTGAAGATGGTGCGGCATCGCCAGACACCCGAGCCGCCGTTCAGGATACGCAGACGCTCGGGCGCGCCGGTGTCGCGGCTGTCGAAGATGAAGCGGTGGGCATTGACGATGGCCGCGGGGCCGACGAAGTCGTCGCTGGTCCAGGTCACCGGGCAGGCGGTCGTGCAAGCGGCGCAGAGGATGCACTTGGTGGTGTCATCGAAGGCTTCCCGCTGGGCGGGGCTCTGGCGTCGCTCGCCGCCCGATCGCGGGGAATCCGCGATCAAGTAGGGTTTGACCGACTTGTAGGCCTCAAAGAACTTGTCCATGTCCACGACGAGGTCCTTGACGATCCGGAACCCGATCAGGGGCTCGATCGTGACCCGCTTGCCCAGCTCGTTCATCAGGATCTTGCAGGCCAGGCGGTTGCGACCGTTGATCCGCATGGCGTCCGAGCCACACACCCCGTGGGCGCAGGACCTCCGGTAGGTCAAGGTGCCGTCCTTGTACCACTTGATCTGGTTCAGGGCGTCGAGGACCCGGTCGGTCGGCTCGACCTCGACCTGGTATTCCTCGAACCGGGGCTTGACATCCTGTTCGGGGTTGTATCGCTTGATCCGTAGGGTAACGTTCACGGGTGCCTCCGCGGCGTGCTCGAGGGGGTGCTAAATCGGAATGGCGCGGCGCCCTAGTACTTGCGCTCCTTGGGCTGGAACTCGGTGATCGTGACCGGCTTCTTGTCCAATCGCAGGCCGCCGGATGACTTGTAGACCAACGTGTGGGCAAGCCAGTTGACGTCGTCCCGGGTCTCGAAATCGGTCCTGTAGTGGGCGCCGCGGCTCTCTTCCCGGGCCATGGCGCCATGGATGATGGCCTCGGCGCAGTCCAGCATGCACCCCAATTCGAGCGCCTCGGTCAGCTCCGTGTTATAGATGACGCCGCGATCCTGGAGGGCGACTGAGGCGTAGGCGTTCTTGAGGTCACGAATGGCGGTCTCTGCTTCCCGGAGGCCGTTCGCCTCCCGGACGACGGACACCTTGTCCATCATCACGGTCTGCATGGTGGCCCGGATCTCGGCGGCGCTCTCGCCCTTGGTCCGGGTTCGCAGATTCGCGACCTGGGCCCGGCCGATGAACTCGGGGTCCTCCGGGAGCGGCGCCCAGTCATTCTCCTGGACATATTGGAGCATGTGCTTGCCGGCCCGGCGACCGAAGACGACCAGGTCGACCAGGGAGTTGGTCCCGAGGCGATTCGCGCCGTGGACCGAGACGCAGGCCGATTCCCCGGCGCTGTAGAACCCCGGCACGGGCGAGGCCGCCGCGTCCTGGATCACGCGACCGTCGACGTCGGTCGGCAGCCCGCCCATCGCGTAGTGTGCGGTCGGTTGGATCGGGATCATCTCGGTCTTCGGCTCGACGCCGAGATAGGTCCGGGCGAAGTCGGTGATGTCCGGCAACTTGGCGTCGATGAGTTCCGGCGGCAGGTGGGTCAGGTCGAGGTGAACGAAGTCGCTCCCGTTGACGCCCCGGCCGGCCTTGACTTCCTCGTGGATGAAGCGGGACACCATGTCCCGGGGGGCGAGGTCCTTGAGCGTCGGGGCGTACCGCTCGGCGAAGGCTTCACCCTCGCCGTTCCGGAGGATGCCGCCTTCGCCCCGGGCCGCTTCAGAGAGGAGGATGCCCAGCTTGTAGAGGCCGGTCGGGTGGAACTGGTAGAACTCCATGTCCATCAGCGGGATGCCGCGCCGGTAGGGGATCGCGACCCCGTCACCGGTGCCGGCCAGGGCATTCGAGGTGATCTTGAAGACCCGGCCGAACCCGCCGGACGCGATCAGCACCGTCTTGGCGTGCAGGACGTGGATCTCGCCCGACTCGATCTCCATCGTCACGACGCCGCAGCAGCGGCCGTCGTCGGCGAAGAGGATGTCAATCAGGTGGTGCTCGTCGAAGAAGTTCAAGTCGTGCTTGATGCCCTGCTGATAGAGGGTTTGGATGATCATGTGGCCGGTGCGGTCGGCGGCGTAGCAGGCCCGCCGGACGGGTCCCTCGCCGTAGTTCCGGGTGTGACCGCCGAAGCGGCGCTGGTCGATCCTACCGTCCGGCGTCCGGTTGAACGGCAGGCCCATATGTTCGAGCTCGATCACCGCGTCGATCGCCTCCCGGGCCAGGATCGCGGCCGCGTCCTGGTCAACGAGGTAGTCACCGCCCTTGACGGTGTCGAACATGTGCCACCGCCAGTGGTCCTCTTCGACGTTGCCGAGCGCGGCGCTGATACCTCCCTGTGCGGCTCCGGTGTGGGAGCGGGGCGGGTAGAGCTTGCTGACGACGGCGGTGTTGCTCTTGCCCGCGAGTTGGATGGCCGCCATCAGGCCCGCGCCGCCCGCGCCGACGACGACCGCATCGAATTGGTAATAGGCCATGGGGTCCTCCAGCCTCGTCCAAATGGGCTGCCGGGATCGGTGACGCGAGCCGGATTCCTCGCCTGTTAATCTTCGCATGAAACCTATCCTTGCCCCCGTGGGCTGTCAAGACGACGGGCGTTCGGGCACTACCCGGGGTGCGGTGGGCATGCACGCTCCCGCGTTGGGCCCGGGTATACTCACCGGTGTCGCCTCATCTCCCTCTCGACCAACGCCTCGGCGCACCGTTGGTCCGCCGGCCAGGCACCGCCGCGTCGGTTCGGCAGTCCCGCCCGCGAACGGCGGTCTGGCGGCGTTCCACCGACCGCCGGACGACGCCCAGGACGCACCGACTGACCCATCGACCCTCCCCCCGCGTGACCTCCCGGAGTTCGCCCGTGACGACCGTTGCCGTGCCCGCCACCGACGACGTCCTCGGTGCCGCCCGTGCCCTCCTCCCTGGTCTCTTGGACCTGACCGAGGCGATCGCCCGCATCCCCGCGCCGACGGGCGACGAGTTCGCCCGGGCCCGCCACATCGCCGGCGTGCTCGCCGGCTCGGCTGGGCCGGGCGGGGAGGTCCATGGACCAGACGGCCTCGGCAACGTTTGGGCGACGATCGGCGACCCGGAACTGGTGCCGTCGGTCGTCCTCGCCGCCCACACCGACACGGTTTTCGCCGCCGGGACGGACCTCCTCATCCACCGGGACGAGACCCGCCTCCACGGCGCGGGAATCGGCGACAACAGCCTCGGCGTCGCGGCGATGCTGACGTTGCCGGCCCTGTTCCGTCGCCTGGGCGTGACGCCGGACGGTCCGGTGGTCCTGGCCGCGCCGGTCGGGGAAGAGGGGCTCGGAAACTTGGCCGGCATCCGGGCGATCATGGACCGTTTCCCGACCGCTAGGAACATGGTCGCGATCGAGGGCCACAATTTGGGCCGGGTCACTTACGCCGCCGTCGGCAGCCGCCGGATCGAGGTCGTGGTCGAGGGGCCCGGTGGTCACAGTTGGGGCGACTACGGCCGGTCGAGCGCGATCCATGTCCTGGGGAACCTGATCGCCTCAGTCTCCGCGATCCGCGTCCCCAACCGCCCCAAGACGACGTTGAACGTCGGGATGATCGATGGTGGGATCTCGATCAACACCATCGCCCCCCGGGCTTCGATGTTGATCGACATGCGAT
>JBBJOE010000309.1:0-3907 GCA_037721765.1 Thermomicrobiales bacterium | reverse complement strand
CACCTCGGCGGCCTTTACGCCGACGACGGCCGGTACCTACCGCTGGATCGCCAACTACTCGGGCGACGCCAACAACACCGCCACCGCCAACGCTTGTAACGCGGCCAACGAGTCGGTGGTCGTCAACCTGGCGAACCCGGCCGTGACGACCCAGGCATCGGCTCCGATCACCGTCGGGAGTGGGAGCATCTCCGACACGGCGACCCTCGCTGGCGGCGTCAGTCCGACGGGCAGCATCGTCTTCAGGCTCTACGGCCCGAACGACGCGACCTGCACCGGGACGGCGATCTCGTCGAGCACGGCGATGGTCAGCGGCAACGGCAACTACTCCTCGGCGCCGTTCACACCGACCGCGGCCGGCACCTATCGTTGGATCGCCAACTACTCGGGCGACACCAACAACAACCCCACCGCCAACGCCTGCAACGAGGCGAATGAGAACGTCGTCGTGTCCCCACGGACCCCGACACTCAGCAGCACGCAGCGGGTCCTGCCGAACGACTCGGCCGCGCTCGGCAACCTGACGACCGACGCGACCGGCACGCTGACGTTCCAACTGTTCACGACCACCGACTGTTCCGGGACGGCGGTCTTCGAGCAGGAGTTCACGGTGGACGGGTCCGGCACGTTCAGCACGACCAACAGCACCGTCTTCGTCACCGACGACAACGACGGCACCTGGAAGTGGACGGTGGTCTACAGCGGCGACACGAACAACGCCGGCGCGACCAAGGCCTGCGGCGCCGAGCAGTTCACCATCGACATCGTCGATTAGTCACGATCACGGCGGGGCCTGAGAGGAACCCCGCCACGGGACGTCCGGCGTGTTGCGACCCACGGGTTACCGGCACACCCCCGCGGGAGGGGGCAACGTGCCCCCTCCCGCGGTGCGCTCGGGTGGATCCGCGGGTGTGCGGCACCGGCCGCTTCGGCGCAGAGACGGTTTTGCGGACTCCCCACACGTCTCTGCCGCCCAACTGCGAGGCGAGCGCCGCCTACTCCATGGGTCGGGCGACGACGACCCGGCAGTCCGACGCCGACCCCTCGCCCGTGCCGCCGACTCCTCGCCCGTGCCGCCGGGCGATCGCGCGATCCGCCCGGCACGTCCCCCGTGCCCGGCGAGGACCGCACCGTCCGCGACGTCTGATCCACGATCAGACCCGCACTAGACCCGCACCCACGCATGAGCCCCCGGCCATCCCGCCGGGGGCTCAGCGTGTGCGGGGCCGGCCCCTCCCCGGCACTGACTCTCTACGCGCCCGCGCCCCCCTCGGCCGCATCCCGGATCGCCACGGCCAGGCGGTGGGTCAGCAGGGCATCGGCGTACGACGACACGACCCGGGCCGCGTCGCCGCTCCGGACAGCGTCGAGAAAAGCCCGGTCCTCGGTCACGAACGGGTCGGTGCGGGTCCGCACCGAGCGGCGTTCCCGTCCATCGTCGATGGTCACGGCGTCTTGGGTGATCTGGACCGCGGTGCCCTCCGCGTAGAGTGAGAGTCCGATCGCCTCGGCCTGGCCAAGGAGGCAGGTCGCCGTGAATGTCCCCGTCGCCCCGGAGGCGTAGCGCAGTAGGGCGGCGCTGACGTCGGCCACGTCGGCGTCGGGGAAGGCCGGGCGGGGGTGGGCGGTCGCCCGGGCCGCGACCACCTCGGCCTCCCCGACCAGCGAGCGGGCGAGGTCGAGCACGTGCGTCGCCTGCTCGACCATCTGGCCGCCGCTCCGGGCCTGCCGTCGCCACCAGTCCACGCCCGGCGTCGAAGAGTGCCAGGCCCCGACGAGCAGGTGGGGCGGCCGGCCGATCAAGGCGGCCCGGACACCCTCCAGGGTGTCCAGGGCCCGCCAGTGGTAGCCGACCGCCACGGGCAACCCGGCCTCCTCGATGGCGGCCGCCAGCCGCTCCGGCGTCTCCGCGTCCGCCGCCAGCGGCTTCTCGACGAGGAACGGGATGCCTCGCTCGACCAGGGCCTCCTCGATCGCCCCGTGCCCGTCCGGCGTGACGCAGACCCAGACCGCGTCGACGCCGTCCGCCAGGTCCCCGATGTCCCCGGCGACCCGGCCCCCATAGTGCCGTGCCTGGGCCGCGACCGGCCCGGCCGACCGGCCCAGATGGGCGACGACCTCGACGCCTTCCTCGCGGGCCAGCACCTCCAGGTGCCGCCGGGCGATCCCCCCCGCCCCGACTATCCCGACCCGGATCGTCCCCTGGCCCTCACTCGCCTCGGCCATCGACCTCACCTCCCGGCATCTGCAACCCATCTCGGAAGTCGAGGACCACCTGCAACGCCTCACCCGGTCGCTCGTCGAGCAGGGCGTAGGCGTCCGCGGCCCGGGCTGCCGGCAGCACGTGGCTGACCAGGGGCCGGGGATCGACCGTGCCGTCCGTCACCAGCCCCATGAAGGTCCGCACCAGCCGGTCGCGATCCCAGCGGTGGCGGAGTTCCGGCGCCACCCCGCCGATCTGCGAGCAGACCAGCGTGATCCGGTTGTGGTGGAACTCGTCCCCCAGCAGCAGCCCGGTCGCCTCCCCCTGGAAGAACCCCAGCGTCACCACCCGCGACGACGGGGCGCAGGCCCGGATGGCCTCGTGCAGGGCGCGGGCCGAACCGGACGCCTCGAAGCAGACATCCGCGCCGAGGCCGCCGGTCAGGTCCCGGATCGCCTCGGCCGCCCCCTCCGGCCCGATGGTCGTCGCCGCGCCGCCCACGGCCGCCAGGTCCCGCCGGGCGGCGATCGGGTCGATCCCCACGACCGTGGCCCCGGACAACCGGGCCAGCCGCACCACCAGTTGACCGACGACCCCCAGCCCGAACACGGCCACCGTCTCCCCGAGCCGGATCGCCCCGTCGAGGACCCCATTCAGGGCGATCGGGCCGATGTGGGAGAAGATGCCGAGGATCGGGTCCGTCCCGGCCGGCAGGGTCCGCCACCCGACGTCTTCGGCCCGGGCCACATGCTCGGTCTGGTGCCCCCAGGTCCCGTGGACGAGCGTGCCGGGGGTCAGGTCCGTCACGCCGGGACCAACGTCGACGATCTCCCCGACCTCCTCGTACCCCCAGGACCGCGGCGGCTCTGGTGCCATGCCCGCGTCGATGGCCAGGAACAGGCGTTGCCCGGCGTCCCACCGCTTGTGAAGGTAAGGGTTCGTGCCCCGGTACGCCGTCAGTTCGGTCCCCGCGCTGATCCCCGAATACAGGGTCCGCAGCCGCACCTCGCCCGGCCCCACCGGCCGCTCCGGCAGGGTCTCGAACCCCACGGTCTTCACCCCGGTAAACCGCACCGCCACCACGGCCATACTCCGCCTCCCCTCGCCCCTCATCGTCCGTTCCCGGCGCGGCAGCCTAGTCGCGGGTCATCCGGCCGTCAAGCGTTCCGCCGGGAAGTAACTGTTCAGAATTTAGGGTGCGGCACTCGCTGCCCGATGATCCGCGACGGTCGAGACCTCGTCCGTACGCGACGCCCGAGCTCGATTGGACATCCATTCGGCTCGTCGGACCCTCAAGTCTGAACGGTTACGCCGGGGAAAGGCGCCATGGCAGGTATGCGTGTGGTGACCGTTGGCGGCCCCCGCCGAATCGTGCCAACGTGGCGCACCAAACACGTCGGGCACGCGGGTGCTCACGGGGTACGGGGTTCGCAACCGGCGTCAGACCGCGTCGACGCACCAGCTGATCGTGGCGCGCGCTGAGGAACGGTCGGGGCGACCGATGAGCCGCCCCGATACGGTGATGCCGAGTGGTTCCGCGCGGTGAGTCGAGGCTGGGGGTCGAGTGATTGCTCCCAGGCGGTTGGCGGTTTCAGGAGCCGGTCGCCGCGAACCGCAACAGCTGGTACTTGTTCGCCGTCGCAATCCCGATGACCTTGTCGGCACCGCCGTAATAGACGAAATAGTCGTCGCCGAGTTCAGCCG
>JBBJOE010000001.1:0-47044 GCA_037721765.1 Thermomicrobiales bacterium | reverse complement strand
CGTCCGCATCCAAGGGATATTGATCTACCGGGCGTAGTCCGGCGGAGATGCCCTAGCGAGACGACATGGAGACAGGAGACGCCCCGCGAGAGATATCTCTCGCGGGGCGTTCCCGTGCCCGGGACCCGAAGCCGATCCGGGTGGTGATCAGTGCGCTATCGTGACCGGACCGGTGGGGTCGACGAGGGTGATCAAGGTGATCTCCGGAGGGCAACGAAAGCGGAGCGGGGGCCGGTAAGTCCCGGCACCGCGCGAGACGTAGAGCGTCATTGGACCGATCTGGTAGGACCCCATCTCGTACCGCCGGCCACCCGGCGGGAGGGCCAGGGCACCCTTGCCGGGGAGGCGGATCTGGCCACCGTGGGTGTGGCCGGAGAGTTGGAGGAAGGCCCCGCGCCCGGCGGCCTCCTCCGCCCAGTCCGGTTCGTGCCACAGGGCAAGGGACGCCGCGCCGGGCGGCACGTCCCGGAAGGCCGCGTCGGGGTCGTGGTGATTCACCAGGGCGTCGTCGATGCCGACCAGCCAGAGGGTCGAACCACCGAATGGGATCGCCCTGGCCTCGTTGCGAAGGAGGGGGATGGCATGGGCGTCGAACGCCCCGATGACCTTGTGGCTGCCGAGTTGCTCGTCGTGGTTGCCGAGGACGCCGAAGATGCCTAATCGGGCCCACCCGGCCAACTCGTCGAGGACCGGCATGGCCCGGTCGATGTAGCGGACCGTCTCGGAGGCGTAGTCGCCGCCGAGGAGGACGAGGTCGAGGCGTTCCTGGCGGAGGGGAGCGATCGCGTCGCGCAGGTTCGCCTGACTGAAGAAGGGGCTCATATGGGTATCGGTGACGAAAGCGATCCTCATCCCGGCCAGAGCGGTGTGATCCGCGGGGACCGGGACGTCGAGGCGTTCCAGGCGGGGCCGGTAGGGGGTGACGTGGCGGCCCCGCCAGGCCAGAGTGACCCCGATCACCGCGGCGATCCCGGCCACGGCCGTCGCCCAGAATCTCGGGGTCGAGGGGATTCTCGTCACCGCCGGGTTTCCCAGGGGACGACCAGGCGCTCGATCAGGTCGAGGGCGGCGGTCAGGCCCCAGCCCATCAGGCCGGTGACGATCAGGCCGACGAACATGACCCGGATGCGGAGGACCTGCCATGACTCCCAAATGAGGTCGCCGATGCCGCCGTCGCCGGGCGAGACGAACTCGGTCCCGACGATCACGACCAGGGCGAAACCGAGGGCGAGGCGGAAGCCGGTGAAGATGGCGGGCAGTGTCCCGGGTAGGGCGACGGTGGTGAAGACCTGCCAGCGACTGGCCCGAAAATCACGGGCCACGTCGCGGTACGCGGGGTCGAGGGAGAGGACGCCTCCCATGGTGCTCAGCACGACGAGGAAGACGATCGAGATCGCGACGAGGAAGAGCTTCGATGTCTCGCCGATCCCGAACGTGATCAAGGCGAACGGCACGAGTGCGATCTTCGGGATGGCGTAGATGGCCGAGGCGATCGGCATCAGGAGGAGGCGGACGGGCCAAAACAGGCCCATCGCCAGACCAAGGAGCACGCCGGGTACGGCACCGAGAACGAATCCGACCAGGACGCGGAACAAGGTGATCCGGGTGTCGGCGACAAGTGTGCCATTGGCGATCTGGTCGCGGGCGGTCTCGGCCAGGGTGGTCGGTGGCGGCCAGTAGACCGGGCTGATGACCGCGGACCGGGCAAGCACTTCCCAGACCCCCAGCAGGACGAACGGGGCAGCCAGGCTCAGGGCGAACTCGCCGGGTCGGCGGGGAATGGTCATCGGGCGGGCTCGACCGTGCCGGCGGGATCGTGGGGACGCGGGGCCTGTTCGCGGAGGTGGTGCCAGAGGCGGTGGTAGAGGGGGCCGTAGCGGGGGTCGGTGCGGACATCGACGATGGAGCGGGGCCGCTCGAACGGGACATCGATCGTGGCGACGATCCGGCCCGGGCGGGTGCCCATCACGCTGATGCGGTCCCCGAGGACTAATGCCTCGTCGAGGGAGTGGGTGACGAAGAGGACGGTCTTGGCGGTGGCGTGCCAGATCCGGAGCAGTTCCTCCTGGAGCAGGAGCCGGGTCTGCTCGTCCAGGGCGCTGAAGGGTTCGTCCATCAGGAGGATGTCGGGATCGACGGCGAGAGAACGGGCGATCGCGACACGCTGCCGCATCCCCTCCGATAGTTGGCGTGGGTAGAGATCGGCTGATCCGTCGAGGCCGACGGCGGCAAGCAGCACCTCGGACCGGGCCCGGCGCTCCCGTCGGGGGACGCCGCGGAGCTTCAGCCCATAGGCGACGTTATCGCTGGCCGTCAGCCAGGGGAAAACGGAGCGGCCCTGGGGCACCATCGCCCCGTGGGCGACCTCGCCGGAGGCCGTTAGGGCCGATACGGAGCCGGAGGCGGCGCGGTCGAGCCCGGCGACGATCCGCAGCAGGGTCGTCTTGCCGGACCCGGACGGACCAACCAGGACCCGGAACTCGCCCGGCCGGACGATCAACGAGATGTCGCTGAGGATATCGACCGGGCCACCGGGCGCCTCGAATCGCTGGCTGACCCGATCCACCGTGACGAGTGCCCCGTGACCGGTCCCGTCGAAATCGCAACGGGGGAAAGGTCCGTCGTGTCCGCGATCACGGTAGGGACCCGGATCGAGGACGGCACCGGAGAGAGGCGAGTCGCTGGCCGTGGGCTCGGGGGGCACCTTGGATACCTCGTCAATCGGCCGGGAAGGGCCCGAGGGCCGCCACGGCCGCCTCGACGAATCGGATATCGATGGCGGTCGCGGGGTCGATCGGCTCGTCGTACTCCAGCTGCCCGCGGTCGATGAAGAAGCGCTGTAGGGCGTCCAGGCTGTCGACGTTGATCTCGCCATTGGGGAAATAGAGCGGCTGGACCGAGGATGCGAGCAACTCGGCCGGGACGCTCGTGTACTCCGAGATGATCGCCAGGTTGGCCGGGTCGTTGAAGGAGCCGCCGGAGAGGTCGCGGGCCGCCATCAGGTAGGCGGTGACGAATGCCGTGGTGACCTCGGGATTCTGGGCGGTGAAGTCGCGGTTACCGATGATCGCGGTCGGCTGGATGTCCTGGACCGGGAAGTCGGGCAAGAGCCGGACGGCGATGCCCTGTTGTTCGGCCAGGGTGGCCAGCGGTTCCGCGATCATGGCCGCGTCGATCGCGCCGGTGTCGAGGGCGGCGACGGCGTCCGGGAAGGCGATGGTCTGGAGGTCGACATCGTCGATGGTCAGGCCGCCGGTAGCCAGGGCCGCGCCAAGCCAGTACTCGGTGCCACCCCGGGCGTTGATGGAGACCCGCTGGCCAGCCAGGTCGGCGATGGAACCGACCTCGCCGGACAGGCAGTTTTCCCGGGAAATCATCAGGGGAGTGGCGACGGGCGAGCCCTCGGCGTGGCCGGGGGCGACGATCTGGACCGGGAGATCGAGGGCGATCGAGTTCCAGAAGGCGGGCCCGGCTCCGACCGCCGCGAAGTCGATCTGGCCGCTGCCGGTGAGGGCGATCGGGTCAGTGCCTCCGGCGAAGGCCTGTAGGGTCACGTCCAGCCCGAGGGCATCGTAGTAGCCCTTCGCTTCGGCCAGGTAGACGGGGGCGTAGATCGAGATGGGAATGTAGCCGACGGTGATCTCGACAGTCTCACCGGTGAAGGGGGCGGGGGGCGCGACAGCGACGGCGGCAGGGGTGGCGACGGGGTTGGTGATCACGAGCGGTTCGCACGAGAGCGCCGGCGTGGCTTGCCGCCCGGCAACGGAGACGGGGACGGGGAAGAGCGTCGCCAACAGGACGACAGCGACGATGATCGTGCCGGAGATGCGTTGGCCGAGACCGTTCGTCATCCGCATGGTGCGTCTACCTCGTGACCTGTCACTCACGCTCGGATGCGGCGTCTCCCCGCGGCCAGGCCCGGCACTCCCACCCCGCCGCGGGGCTCGTTTCGATGCTCGCGTCCGTCGAGGAGGATCGGCGTTCAGTTGACGGCGGTCAACGTGAGCGTTGGCTTGTACCGGCTCAGCTCGCTGTCGTCCTCGGGGAAGATGCCCGCCTGGCGCTCGGCGATCACCTGGGTGATCTCGGCTTTGAGAGCGTCGAGCATGTCGGCCTCGGCCACCGTGCGGACGATCTTGCCCTTGCGGAAGATGACGCCCTTCTGGTTGCCGGCGGCCAGGCCGACGTCGGCGTCGCGGGACTCGCCCGGGCCGTTGACGACGCAGCCCATGACCGCGACCCGGATCGGTTCATCGACGGAAGCCAGGAAGTCGTCGACCTGGTTGGCGAGCTTGAACAGGTCCACCTCGACCCGGCCGCAGGTCGGGCAGGCGATCATCGTCGCGCCCTTCTGACGCAGTTCCAGGCTCTTGAGGATCTCGTAGCCGACGAAGACCTCCTCGACGGGGTCGGTGGTCAGCGAGACGCGGATGGTGTCACCGATGCCCAGGGCGAGCAGGGTGCCGATGCCGACGGCGGAGCGGACGCTGCCGGCCCGGGGGGTGCCGGCCTCGGTGACGCCGAGGTGAAGCGGGTAGTCGTTGTCGAGGCGGGCGAAGCGCCGGTACGCTTCCAGGAGGACGGGCACCTCGAACGCTTTCAGGCTGACCTTGATCAACTCGAAGTCGAGGTCTTCCAGGATGGCGATGTGGCCCAGGGCGGAGCGGACGAGCCACTCGGCCCGCAGGTCGAGCTGCGTCGCTCCCTGGCTGGCCATCTCGTCGACGAACTCGGGGGTCATCGGGGCGACGGACCCGAAGTTGACGCCGATCCGGATCGGCGTGCCCCGCTCCTTGGCCTTGATGACGACCTCGCGGACGTCCTCCGGCTTGCGGATGTTGCCAGGGTTCAGGCGTAGGCCGTGGATCCCGGCGTCGAGGGCCTTGAGGGCCAGGGTGTGCTCGAAGTGGATGTCGGCGATGAGGGGGACTGGGGAGTGGGGGACGATGTCGGGAAGGGCCGCGGCGGCCTTGCGGTCGGGGACCGCGATCCGGACGATCTCGCAGCCGGCGTCGGCGAGCTGGCGGATCTGGGTCAGGGTCGCGGCGGCGTCGCGGGTGTCGGACGTGGTCATCGACTGGACACGGATCGGGTTGTCACCGCCGATCCCGACGTCTCCGACCTGAAGGACGCGGGTCTTACGGCGAGGGGCGACGAGGGACATGGGACCTCCTGGTGGGACACCCGGCGGGATGACGGGTGCCCGGTGGCGGGTCGGGATGGTGAGTGCCCGCCGCCGGTGTCGAATCTCCCTGAGTCTAGCAGGTTGGCCGGTCAGGTCTCCCGCCGGGCGCTACCGTGACAGATACCCGTCCATCGTTCGCCGGTAGGCGCCGGCTATGGGAAGAACGTGCGACCGTCGATGAGGCGATCGATGTCCCCGAAGGCGACGACGAACATCACGATCAGCAGGGTCACCAGGCCGACGAAGTGGACGATGCCCTCCTTCTCGGGCGCGATCCGGCGGCCGCCCCGGAGGATCTCGACCAGGACGAACAGCAGGCGACCGCCGTCCAGCGCGGGCAGCGGCAGCAGGTTGAGGACGGCGAGGTTGAGCGAGAGCAGGATCATGATCGTGCCGAGCACGTACCAGTCCGGGGCCGAGCTCTGTTCGAGAGCCTCGCTAGCGATCTGGCCCATCCCGACCGGACCGGCGACCTGATCGAGCGAGGCCCGGCCGGTGAAGATGTCGCGGATCCCGGCGACCATCCCCTGGGTCGTCAGCCAGGCCTGTTCGAACCCGAGGGGCAGGACGTCGGCGAGGGGGACGTCCTCGAACTTGGCGACGAGCCGGTCGTCGAAGCCGACCAGGCCGGACAACGCCGGCAGTGACACGTCGATGCCGATCGCGGCGAGCGGATTGGCGTCGGCAGCGATGGCGGGGACGACCAATGTCGTCTCGATGGTCTCTCCGGCCCGGACCAGCCCGACCGTCAGCGTGGCGCCCTGTCGGGACCGCAGCGTGGCGGTCAGGCCCTCGAGATCGGTGATCGGCTGGCCATCGATGCTGACGAGGCGATCGCCGGGCAGCCACCGGGCCAGGCCGCCGGGCGTCTGGGCCAGGACGTCATCGACGACGACCCCGGCCACGGGGACAGGGAGTTGGACTTCCCGAGGGGCTCCCGCGCCATCGACCGTCACCGTCGCGGTGCGCCCCTGGGCGGCGGCGAGCGCGGAGTCGGCGAGGAAGGCATCCCGGACGGCGATGCCGTCGATCGAGACGATCCGGTCGCCGGCCAGGAGTCCGGCCCCGGCGGCCGCCGACCCCGGGACCACCGAACCGACGAACACGTCGGACAGGTTCTGGGTGGTGAGGAGGACGCCGGTCGGGCCCTGGCCGCGGGGAGGAGCCTCGCGGGGGACCAAAGAGGTTTGGACCTCTTCACCACCGCGCTCCAGGGTGACGGCCATGTCCGACCCAGCGTTGTCCCGGGTCAGGCGGGTGAGTTCCGTGCTGTCGTCGATCGTCTCCCCCTCGATCGCCAGGACCACGTCTCCGGTCTGCCAACCGGCCCCTTCGGCGGGCGAGCCGGGGATCACCTCGGCGATGTAGACCTGCTCCTCGGGGACGCCCTGGACGCCGATCAGCAGGATCATCAAGACGATCGCGGTGACGACGTTCATGAAGGAACCGGCGGCCAGGAAGAAGGCGCGCTGGTAGGGGGACTTGGTATTCATCGACCCCGGATCCATGTCGGCGCCGTCCTCGCCCTTGACGCGGACGAAGCCGCCGAAGGGGATCGCGTTGACCGACCAGATGACGCCGTTGCGGGTCCATCCCTTGATCCGGGGGGGGATACCGATGCCGAACTCGTCCACCTTGACACCGACCATCCGGGCCGAGACGAAGTGCCCGATCTCATGGATCAAGATGAGGAAGGCGAGGATTGGGATGATCAGGAGTCCGTCCAATCGGGTGACCTCATTGTGGGGTGATCTCTGCCGCGCCAGCGTGGGCGGTCGATACGAGACCAGGGGCGGGAAAGTGGGATGACGATGACGGTGGCGCACCTGTCGCGGGCACCCGGCCGGAATGGTAGCCGGGCGCGCCGGGGCGACGCAACGTAGACGGTCGACAGAGGGAGAAGGTGGGACTGACGAAGAGTTCCGGGATGGTGGGTTGGGTAGGAAGGGGGGCGGGAACCGTTATGTTAGACTGGCGCGACTTTGCGGCAGGTGATGATCCGTGCGCGCGGCCCGGTACCGGGGCGGCGTGGCGTGGCGGGAGAGACGAGGCGGATGATTGTTGGGGTGCCGAGGGAGATCAAGGACCGTGAGAACCGGGTCGCGGTCACCCCGGCCGGGGCCGGGGAGTACGTGACCCACGGCCACCGGGTCGTGGTCGAGCGGGACGCGGGGACGGGGAGCGGATTCAGCGACGCGGAGTTCGAGACCGCCGGGGCCGAGATCGTCGACCGGCACGAGGACGTCTTCACCGGTGCTGACCTGGTCTTGAAGGTGAAGGAGCCGGTAGCGAGCGAGTACGGCCTGCTCGGCCGGGGCCAGACCCTCTTCACCTACCTGCACCTCGCGGCCGACGAGCCCTTGACCCGGGGCCTGATCGACGGGGGCGTGACGGCGATCGCCTACGAGACCGTGCAATTGACGAGCGGGGTGCTACCGCTGCTGACGCCGATGAGCGAGGTCGCGGGACGGATGAGCATCCAGGTCGGGGCCCACTGGCTAGAGCGGACGCAGGGCGGGGGCGGGATGCTGCTCGGCGGGGTGCCGGGCGTTCCTGGCGCCAACGTGGTCATCATCGGCGGCGGCGTGGTCGGCACCAACGCCGCCCAGATGGCCCTCGGGATGGGGGCCAACGTCTGGATCGTCGATCGCAACGTCGAGCGGCTCCGCCAGTTAGACCAGACGATGCACGGTCGCCTTCACACCGTCGCCTCGAACCGGCAGGCGGTGGCGGCGCTGGTCGCGGCGGCGGACCTGGTGATCGGCGGGGTGCTGATCGCCGGGGCGAAGGCGCCCAAACTGGTCAGCGCCGAGATGGTGGCCTCGATGCGCCCCGGGTCGGTGGTGGTCGATGTCGCGATCGACCAGGGCGGCTGCATCGAGACGGCCCGGCCGACCACCCACAGCGATCCCGTCTACCTGGTCGGCGGGGTGCTGCACTACTGCGTGACCAACATGCCCGGGGCAGTGCCCCGGACCAGCACGCTGGCCCTCTCCAATGTCACCTTGCCGTACGGGTTAGAACTGGCCGACCACGGCATGGCGGCGGCCGTGAGGCGCGACCCCGCCCTGGCACGGGGGGTCAACGTGATCGCGGGGCAGGTCACCCATGCGGGGGTGGCCGACGCGTTCGGTCTGGCCCACGCCGCGCTCGAGGACGTGATGCCCGCGGCGGCCGCTTGAGGATGACCCGGGCGGTCACCCGCGCCGTCGCCCCGGGCGTGTGTCCCAAGCCGCGGCCCGGTGAGGAGTGACCCGATGCAGGACGTGATCGTCCGTTTCCTGACGGAGGTGGAGAGCGAGCGGCGCTTCTCGACGCACACGGTGGCCGCCTACCGGAATGACCTGTCGCAGTTCCGGACCTACCTCGTCGCCCCACCGTCCCGGGACGGCCTGGAGCCCCTGCCGGGGTGGGGGGCGATGACGACCGAGCACCTGGGCCGGTATCTCCTGCACCTGCGGGAACGCGAGTACGCGGCCTCGACGGTGGCCCGGAAGACGGCGGCGATCAAGTCGTTCTGCGGCTATCTCTTCGAGCGGGACCTCTGTCTGGTCGATCCGAAGCAGATCATGGTCTCCCCCCGGGTCGAGAAGTTCGTCCCCCGGTCCCTGACCGTCGCCGAGGTCGTCCGCCTCTTGGACGCCCCCCGGGCCGAGGTCGCCTCCCGGGGCCGGCCGGAGGCGCTGCGCGACCGGGCGATGTTGGAATTGCTCTACGCCACCGGGATGCGGGTCAGCGAACTGATCTCGCTCGATGTCGGGGACATCGCCGACGGCGTGCTCCAGGTCCGGGCCAGCCAGCCAAAGCGGGACCGGCTGATCACGCTCTCCCGGCGGTCCCGGTGGGCACTCATGGACTACGTAGACGGGTACCGGCGGGCGGTGCCGGTGGAGGGGCAGCCGTCGCTGTTCGTGAATCACCGGGGCCAGCGCCTGACCCGGCAGGGATTTTGGTTGATCCTCAAGGCGCGGGCCCGGCAGGTCGGGATCGAGGGCGTGACACCCCACACGCTCCGCCATACGTGCGCCGCCCACGCCCTCCAGCGGGGGGTGCGTATCGAGGAGGTCCAGCGCATGCTCGGCCACGTCAGCCAGTCCACGACGAGGGTCTACCGCCATGTCCCCGATGACCCTGGTCCCGGTCAACGCGGTGTGCCCGCCCGGGCCGGTGCAAATGCCACGACCGGTGAGATCCCGGCGGGTGCCGGCGAGGTCGCCATCGCTTTGGCCGTGATGTCCCCCCCGGACGAGGTGCCCGCCATGACGCTCGAACCGACGACCGAGACCGAGGAGCCGACAGGATGACCGATGTCGCATCTTCCCCCGTCGCCGAATCGAGCCCTCCTGCCGCGTCCCGCGCCGCCACGATGGAGAAGATCGTCGCCCTCAGCAAGCGGCGCGGGTTCGTCTACCCTGGCTCCGACCTCTACGGCGGGCTCGCCAACACCTGGGACTACGGGCCACTCGGGGTCGAGCTGAAGAACAACGTCAAGCGGCTCTGGTGGCAGACGTTCGTCCACCGCCGCCGCGACATCGTCGGCCTCGACGCCGGGATCCTGATGCACCCCAGGATCTGGGAGGCCTCCGGCCACGTCGAAAACTTCAACGATCCCCTCGTGGACTGCAAGACCTGCCGGGGCCGGTTCCGGGCCGACCACCTGATCGAGGACAAGCTTGGCCAGCACGTCGATGGCAAGTCGCCGGCCGAGTTGACGACGATCCTGGAAGCGGCCAACCTTTCCTGCCCAACCTGCGGAAACCGGACCCTGACCGGGGCACGGCAGTTCAACATGATGTTCCGGACCACGATCGGGCCGGTCGAGGAGAGCGGGACCCAGGTCTACCTGCGGCCGGAGACGGCCCAGGCGATCTTCGTCCAGTACAAGAACATCCTGGCGACCGCCCGCCAGAAGGTGCCGTTCGGGGTCGCCCAGATCGGCAAGGCGTTCCGGAACGAGATCACCCCCGGCAACTTTATCTTTCGCGACATCGAGTTCGAGCAGATGGAGATCGAGTTCTTCGTTCGCCCCGACGGCGCCGCTGACGCGTTCGAGGAATGGCTCGGGGCCATGCGGGTCTGGTTGGAAACGATCGGCATCCGGCCGGAGCACATCCGCGTGCGGGAGCACGGGGCCGAAGAAATGTCCCACTACTCCAGCCGGACCGCCGACTACGAATACCGGTTCCCGGACCCGCTCGGTTGGCGGGAGTTGTACGGGTTGGCCAACCGGTCCGACTTCGACCTGTCCCGGCACCAGCAGTTCAGCGGCGAGGACCTGACCTACTTCGAGCAAGCCAGCGGGGAGCGGTACATCCCCCATGTGATCGAGCCGACCTTCGGGGTCGACCGGACGGTGTTGATGCTGCTCCTGGACGCCTACGACGAGGAAGAGGCGGTCGATGTGAACGGCAAGGCGGATACCAGGGTGGTGCTGCGCCTGCACCCACGCGTGGCCCCATTCAAGGCGGCGATCCTACCGCTCATGAAGAAGCCCGAGCTGGCCGACGTGGCCCGTCAGTTGTTCGAGCGGGTCCAGTCCGAGACCGGGCTTCTGGTGGACTACGACGAGACGGCGAACATCGGCAAGCGGTACCGACGCCAGGACGAGGTCGGCACCCCGTTCTGCGTCACGGTGGACTACGACACCTTGAACGACCGTGCGGTGACGGTGCGGGACCGGGACACGACGGCGCAGGAGCGGATCCCGCTGGACGCGATCCCGGGCTGGTTGAGCGAGCGGGTCCGGTGACGCGGGGCCGCCTGACCGGTCGGGCGATGGTGCCGGGGCCGATCGAACCCGGTGCCGGGATGCCACCGGGACGGGTGGTATCATCGGGCGACGATGCGAAGCGGGCGAGACGCGGGGGATGGGCGAGCGATGAGTGAGACGCGAGGGAACACGCCCCCGCGCGGGGACATGACAGGGACGGGTCCGGCCCGGAAGCCGAGCCCGGCCACTAGCCCAGAGAGGACCGACCGCTCGGCCCGCCGGGCCCAGGTCGTCCAGGAGCGGCGGGCCGAGCGGATCAACCGCACCGAGCGCGAAGCCCGGCAGCGACAATTGATGCGGATCGGCGCCGCAGTGCTAGGCGTCCTGCTCGTGGTGGCGATCGGCTTCTTCGCCTATGACCGCTACCAGCGGTACCAGGGGGACGCGGCGCTGGACGACGTGGTGGACTTCGACTACGCCGGCGGTCAGCACCTCGACGGGGAGTTGACGTACACCGAGTCTCCGCCTGTGGGCGGGCAACACAACAACGTCTGGCAGAACTGCGGGTACTACGCTGCCCCGGTCGCCAGTTGGCACGCGGTCCACTCCCTGGAGCACGGGGCGGTCTGGATCACCTACCAGCCGGACCTTCCGGACGACCAGGTCGCGGCGCTGCGCGAGATGGCCGAGGAGATGGACTACATCCTAGTCAGCCCGTACCCCGGCCTCGATGCTCCGGTTGTCGCCTCATCATGGAATCACCAACTGCGATTGCAGTCCGCCACCGACCCCGGGCTGGATGCCTTCATCCGGGAATACCGGGAGGGTCCGGACACCCCGGAGCGTGGTGCGCTCTGCAGCCAGGGCAACGCGGGGACGTTGACGTAGGATGCCATCTGCTCGGATCCGGGGCCGTCTCCTCCTCGTCGCCGGGCTCGGGGCCATCGTCGCTCTGGCGATCGGGGTCGCGATCGGGGCCCGCCTCGGAGAGGCCGCATATCCCGCCGATGACTCGGCCGAAACCGGCTTCCTCCGCGACATGGCGATGCATCACCGGCAGGCCGTGGAGATGGCCTTGACGGTGATGGGCAGGACCGAGGACCCGGTGATCCGATCGCTGGCCCTGGACATCGCCACCACCCAGCAGGCCCAGGTCGGGATGATGACGGGGTGGCTCGACGTCTGGGGACTCGGGCAAACGGGGACCGAACGGGCAATGTCCTGGATGGGTCACGACCTGGCCCCCGGAGAGCGAATGCCGGGGATGGCCAGCGATGAGGACCTGGGGCGTCTGGGAACGCTGCCCCCGGCCGAGGCGGATGTCCTATTCCTCCGGCTGATGCGGGCCCACCACACCGGCGGTGTGGACATGGCGAGCGCGATCATAGAGCGTAGTGACCGGTCGCTGGTGACGGACTTCGCGGCCAAGGTCGTGACGAGTCAGTCGGCCGAGATCGAGACGATCGACGACCTGCTCGCCGAGCGAGGTCTGGTCCCCGGCGCGGAAGTCCCCGATGCCACCCCCGGAGCGGCGGCGACGCCGGAGCACGAACACGACTGAAGAAGCCGGGTCGGGCAAAGCCGGGCGAGGCCATGGGCGGAGCGTTGCGGTTGGCGCGATCGTGCGCGGCGGGATCGAGTAGCCCAGCCGCGGTCCTCGGATCGGGGGCTTGAGAGTCGACCTTGATCCGGCCCTGCCTGTCGGCCAAATCGGTATCCACGTCGCTCCCGCGAGATGTGGTTCCACGCTGGGCATTGATATGGAGAAGGACGGGAGGACAAGGTTTTCCCCTACCTGAGGATCGCATTCACCTCGCGATTTTTACGGATCAGAGAGTATGTCCGCTTCGTCCGCACTATCGAAGGGGAGACCTTTTGTTCTCCCGTCATTTCTGACCGAACGGCCCGGAGCAGACTATTCGGGACGGGGAACGAAACCTGAGGCCCCGATCGCGTCATTGGACGCGGTCCGACCGCCCCGCATCACCGCATCTGACCGGCGATCTGGACGAGGGCCGCGCCGAGGGCCACGGTAGCTTCCGGTGGCCCGACCGTGATCCGTAGGTGATTCGCGGCCAATCTCGGCTCGGGGGGGACCTGGACGATGATGTCGCGGTCCCGCAGGGCGGCGGCGATGGCCGCGGCATCACCCCGTTCGACCCGAGCCAGGACGAAGTTCGCGGTCGAGGGGTAGGGGAGGGAGACCAGATTCGACTTGCGGAGCGTTCGCCACAGGCGGGCACGTTCCAAGCGGATGCGGCGGACGGTGCCCAGGGCCGAGGTGAGATCGTCAAAGGTCGCGGCGGCGGCGACCAGGGTGGAGAGGGCGACCCCGCCGGGGCGAACGAGGGGTGCCAGGCCCGCGATTGCCCGGGCGGGGCCGACGGCGTAGGCGAGGGGAAAGGCGTCCAGCCCGGCCCAAGTCGAGAGGGTCGAGAGGAGGACGACGTTGTCGAACTCAGACGCCAGCGCGGCGGAGTCGCGGCCGGCGTAGGCGGCGTGACGCTCGTCGATCAGGACGAGGTCGCAGGTGCGAGCCAACCGGACCAGGTGGGTGGGGTCGAGGGTCGTGCCGGTCGGGTCGTTCGGGGCCATGACGAAGGCGGTCGCACCGGGGGGCAGGGCAGGGGCGCGGCCGAGGTCGATCCCGAAGCCGCGGGATTCGCGGGGCCAGACCACCGTCTCGACGCCGTGCTGGGCGGCGCGGGCGGCGAAGCCGGGATCGGTCGGCGGAAAGATGACGAACGGCCCCCGCTCGCGGCGCCAGAGCAGTAGGCCGTCGATCAGGTCGTCCATCCCGTTCGTGAGGACCACCCGGTCCGGGGTGGTCCCGGCAAGGCGAGCGACCGCGGCGGTGACCCGGGCACCGAGGCGGCCGATGGCAGCGGAGGTCATGGTACCGGATGCGAGCGTGGCGGCGACGGCCCAGGCGACGCCGGGGACCGGTCCGAACGGGTTCGTCAGGCGGTCTAACCTGACCGGGGCACCGACCGGTCCGAGGGGCGTCACGAGATGGGCTGATCGGTGCGCCGGCCGGATCACGAGACGTGTCCGGGAAGGGCGACCACCGGGAGATGCGGGAGGTCGCCCGGCGAACGGATCGGAAGTTCGATCACGACGGGGTTGCCGACCACGTGGGCGGCCACGTTGCGGACCGGCGTGCCGGCCGGCGTATGGCCCTCCGGGTTGCCGAGGTGAGCGTGGCCGTGGATGACGAGGTCGACCGGGTGCTGGTCGATCACCTTGGCGAGGACACTATTGCCGAGCATCCACAGTTTGGCGGGTGGTTCGTTGCCGAGGGTGGTCACGGTCGGGGCGTAGTGGAGGACCACGACCCGGACCGCGACACCGGTCTCGATCTCGTGCAGGGCCTGGTCCAACCGGGCGGCCTCCCGCCGGGCCCGGAGGGAGATGGCCTGGGTGGCGCGGTAGGCGGGAACGAGGGGGCCCTCCTCGGGCCAGAACCCACCCCCGTAGCCCCCGACACCGGCGAAACCGACCTCGACGGGGGGCAGGGACGGAAAATACGTGAGAGCCGGTGTCGCGCCGGGGCGACGGGGGGTGACCGCGACGGTGGTACCCGTCCCATCGAGGAGACGGACCCCGGCCGCTTCGAGAATGCGACGCAGGGCGGTCCGGCGTAGGCAGCGGCGGTCGTGGTTGCCCAGCACGGCGATGACCGGTATCCGGACGGTCGCGAGGACGGAGGCGACGGCTTCGAACTCTGCCAGCCGGCCGTTGTCGGTCATGTCCCCGGCGATGACGAGGGCATCGGCGCGATCGTGGACCGTCGCCAGGTCGTCGGCCAACCCGGGCGAGACGTCGGTCTGGACGTGGAGGTCGCCGATCGCGGCCAGCCGGATGTGGCCGGGACGGTGAGGCTGATCACCTGACATGGTGGAATGATAGCGGCGTCGCCCCTCGTTGCGACCCCGCCCAGCCGACGGACGACACCGCTCGACCGCCGGCAGGGCGAGACGGGACCTTTGGGGAGGACCCGAGCCACCGTCCCGGGGGCGATCGGGAATCGGGACCGCAACGGCTAGGGCCTGGCCCGTTCGAGGTCCCGCACCGGGCCAGCATGAGCGAGACAACTGGTGAAAGGATACGGTCCCCTTCCTCGACTCGCAGATCGAGGGACGTCGACGAGAACCCACTCCGGCAACCCTTTCGCCGTCCCGCCGCCGGGCCGGTATACTTTGTTCCTATGCGAGACCTCCCCGCCCTCTCGACGCCACCCAGACTCTCCGGGCGATGCCCTCGCGACCGGGGATCGTGGGGACGGTGCGCCACCGTTGCGCTGGTGGTCTCCCTGGTGCTCGGCTCGCGACCGGCCGGGCTCGTGGCCCAGGAAACGGCGGACGTCCCGGCCCCACCGGAGATCACCGCCGCCTCCGCGTTCGTGCTCGACGTGGATGCCGACCAGGCGTTGTACGCGTTGGAACCCGATGCGGAACTGTCGCCCGCCAGCACGACCAAGATCGCGACCGCGCTGGTGGTGCGTCAGGAGTCGGAGCTGACGGACACGGTGGTGATCGAGGAGGGGGACCTGGTCGACATCGAGGTCTTCTCGAATATGGGACTGGTGGCGGGCGACACCCTGACGATCGAGTTGCTGCTCTACGGACTGCTGCTCCCCTCGGGCAACGACGCGGCCAACGCCTTGGCCCGGCACGTCGGGGCTGGTCTACCGGGTGGCGACGCGGACCCGCTGGCGGCCTTCGTCCAGGCGATGAACGACCTGGTCGCGACGCTGGGACTCGAACATACCCAGTTCCGCAACCCCGCCGGGCCTGATGAGGAGGGCCACTACTCCTCGGCCCGGGACCTGGCGACGCTGGCCGGTCAACTGCTTCGAGACGAGACGCTGGCGGCGATCGTCGATACTCCCACCTACGACGGGGTATCGTCCGGTGCCGAGGCGCGCGCCTATCCCCTCTCGACGACGAACAACCTCCTCCAAGACGACGGCATCATCGGCATCAAGACGGGTATCACCGAAGACGCCGGCGGGTGTCTGGTGATCGGCGCCACCTACCTGGGAAACCGGGTGGTGACGGTGGTGCTGGGGAGCGACGTGGCGGAGGACCCGGAATCTGGCTTTTTGGTCAGCCCGGCCCGCTATAGCGACACGCTCACGCTCATCGACGCCCTGAACAGCAATTATGCGTGGGTCGATCCGGCGGAGGTCCCCGGCCTCACCGACGCCCTCGCCGCCTGGGAGGTGACCCTGGGGGACGATGGGGCGAACATCGTCGTCCCGGCCGGGACGGACGACGTCGCGTTCCGGCTGCGGCTCGGACCGGCGGCGAACGCCGATGACGAGGTGGGCCGCGTGCTATTCTTCGTCGGAGACCGTCAGATCGCCGAGCGCCCGCTCTTCCAAACCTGACCGTCAAGCCGGACGGCCCAGTCCCGTCCCGACCCGGGTGCCGATGAAGCGTCCCGGAGTGATGTACCCGCTTTTGCGGCGTCGCATATAGGGGCCACCGGGTGCCGAGGTGCCCACTGGCCATCATCGAGCCAGGGTCTCACCCCCCATCTCTCGTCCTAGTCCTCGCTGGAGGCTCCCCGCCGTGGAACGATTACAACGCGTGATGGCCGCGCGCGGCAGCGGCTCGCGTCGCGATGCCGAGGCGTTGATCGTCCAGGGCCGCGTCACGGTCGATGGTCAGCGGGTGACCGAGCTGGGGACGCGGGTCGACCCGGTCCGGGCGTCGATCCGGGTCGATGGCCGGGAATTGCGGGCCCAGCGCGACCGGACCATCATCCTGCACAAGCCGGCCGGGTACATCACCACCGTCAAGGACGAGCGCGACCGCTGGACCGTGATGGATCTGGTCGATGTCCGGGAACGGGTCTACCCGGTCGGACGTCTCGATCGCGACACGGAGGGTTTGCTAGTCCTGACCAACAACGGTGAGTTGGCGAATAGGATCATGCACCCGCGCTACCGGCTGACCAAGGAATACCATGTCCTGACGACCATCCGGCCGGATGACCGGACGATGCACCGGGTCCGGGAGGGGGTGCTCGTCGATGGCCAGGTCATCCGACCGGACGAGTTCCGGCTGCTGCGCGAGACCCGCGAGGGGATCTGGCTGACGATCAGCCTGCACGTCGGGATGTTCCACGTCATCCGGCGGATGATGGAAGCGGTCAAGATCCCGGTCGAACGACTGACCCGGGTCCGGGTCGGCCCGTTGGTGTTGGAGGGGATCGCGAAGGGGACCTGGCGCGACCTGACCCCTGGGGAAGCCGCGAGTCTCGCCGAGGCCGTGCACCTCGACGAGTCGGCGCCGCCGATGGCGCGACCCGCACGGCCCCGCGCCCGGGTCGATGCCATTGGCCGCCCGGAGGGCCGCACGACCGTGATGCCGGTGGCGGCGAACCGCCCGGCCCCGGAACGGACCTTTGGCCTGCGGCCGAAGGCGCGACCGGCCTTCTCCAACGACGAGACCGTGCGCCTCGTCGGGGAAGGTCCCCGGGACGACCCGGCGTATCGTGGGCGGGACACCGGTCGAGATCATGACCCGGCCGGTGACCGGGCCGTCGCGTCGGGACCATTCCGCGGTGGGCCCTTCGCGACCCGTCGTCCCCCCGTGGCGTCGGGGGACGATGCGGGCCCGCGCGGCCGCAACGTCGGGCGTGGGCCGGTCCGGCCGGAGCGCGGCGGGCGAGGTCCGGGACGATCCCCCGGTGCGGGACAGCGCCGGGACGAGGATCGGGGGCCGCGACGGGATATCCGGGCGGACGGGGCTCACCCGGACCAAATCACCAGCGGACGGAGGTCGCGCGGGATGGCTCCTGACTGGCGCGGGCGGGGCGCTGGCCCCGAGCGTGGCGAGGAGCGGGTCGAGACTCGCGATCGGCCCGGTCGAAGCGATGGCCCAGGGATGGAACGGGGCGAACGGCCGCCCAAAGGATTCCCGACCGGCGGCCGGCGGGCGGGCCGGATGACGCGCCCCGACCGCATGGGACGGCCCGATCCCTCCGGGCGCCGAGCCACGGGTGTGCCCCGGACGGGTCCCCGTCGTGACCCGGCGTCGTCGCCACGCGGCGACGGATCGCGGGGCCCGACGCGGCCGGGTGAAGCCCGACCCGCATCCCGACCGGGACGGGTCGGGTCCGGCGGGGGCGGTGAGGATCGCGGCACCGGCCGAGAGCGGCGCGAGCGGCGCGAACGACCGCAACCTTCAGGACGACCGGACCGTGGCGAGGGGCCGGAGCGGGGCCAGCGGACTCCCGTGGCCCCTGGTCGGGGTGGTCGCGAGCGTGGCCCGGTGGTGAACCGTCGCGACCGGTTCGGGCCCCGGCCGGAGCGGGGTGATCGGATGACCCCGCGGGACGAGGAGCGGCAGGAGCAGCGCGAGCATGACCGCCACGAGCCACGATCACCGGAGGGTGATCACGATCGACGGCCCCGTCGCGGCCGGAAAGAGCACCGTCGCGCGGGAACTGGCTGATCGGATCGGGGCGATCCTGTTCGACACCGGCACGCTCTACCGCGCGATCACGCTGGCTGCGCTGCGCCGGGAGATCGACCCCGGTGCGGGGGCGGCGTTGGCTGACCTGGCCGAGACCCGGCGTATCGACGTCGGCCGGCCGACGCCCGGGTTCGGCCGGCTCTACGACGTGTCGCTCGACGGCGAAGACGTCACCGACCTCCTCCGGAGCGCGGAGGTGGACCGGCACGTGTCGGCCGTGTCGGCCCACCCCGCCGTGCGGGCGGCGCTGTTGCCGGTCCAGCGGGAAATCGCCGGCCGCGGCATGGTCGTGATGGTCGGGCGGGACACGGGGTCGGTGGTGGTGCCGAATGCCGGCCTGAAGGTCTACCTCGACGCCAGCCCAGAGGAACGGGCCCGGCGTCGACACGCCGAGATCGCGACCCGGGGTGGCGGACTGACCTACGACGCCGTACTGGCCGACCTGCGACGGCGTGATGCCTACGACGCCTCCCGTGAGGTCTCCCCGTTGCGGGTGCCGGACGGCGCGGTGGCGATCAGTTCCGACGGCAAGACGGTGGCGGGATTGGTAGAGGAGATCGCGGCGCTGGCGCGGGCGCGGTGGGACACCGGGGACGTGACGCCATGATGGGCAGCGGCAGAGGTCCCGGGCCCCGGCCCGGCCTGGCGCCGGTCGAAGACGTGCGGCGGGGGACGCTCGGACCTGTCGCCTTCAAAGTGGTCCGCCGGTCCTGCTACGCGTTGCTCTGGCTCCTATTCGGCTACAGGGTGCGGGGGGCGGAGCGAGTGCCGCGCGAGGGCGCGTTCATCCTGGTCGCGAATCACCTGCACAATATCGACCCGATCGTGGTCGCGGTCTCCTGCCCGCGCTCGGTCCACTTCATGGCCAAGCGAGAACTCTTCGAGGTGCCCGTGGTCGGCCGGGTGATCAGGGGCGTCGGGGCGTTCCCGGTCGACCGGGGCAAGATGGACCGCTCGGCGCTGCGCCGGGCCGAAACCGTCCTGGCGCAGGGCTTCGGCCTGGGAATGTTCCCGGAGGGGACGCGCAGCAGGACCGGAGCCCTCGGGACGGCGATGCCGGGGGCCGGCATGCTGGCGATCCGCTCGGGCGTCCCGATCATCCCGGTCGCGGTGACCGGGTCGGACACCCTGCCGCTCAATGGGCGAGGCCGGGGCCGGTGGAACCGGCAGGTCCGGGTCCAGATCGGCGAACCGTTCCACCTCGTGCCACCGGCCGATGGCGGGCGACTTGGCGCCGCCGAGGCCAGCGAGCAGATGCTGCTCAAGGTCGCCGACCTGTTACCGGAGCGGTATCGAGGCGTCTATGCGACACCGGCACACGCGGGCGACCCGATGGGTACCCACGAGGCGACCGGAGAACCTCCGGCCTGACGCGCCGGTGAGGTTCGCGCGGCGGTGCCCCCGGCGGAGGCGCGATCAGGCCTCGTCTTCGGTCCAGGCGTCCTCGACCGACACCGCGACGCGGTCGGCGTCCTCGTCTAGGTCGGCCGGGACCTCGCGGTCTTGCATCCGCTGGCGACGGGTCTTGCGGACGGAGTAGGCGATCGGTTCATCCTGCTCACCCCAGACCATCTCGTGCTCGGCGATAGTGACGACGTCCTCGTCGCCGACGCCCTGCCGTTCGAGTTCGGCGCTGATCCCGCTGGTCTCCAGGACATGGTTGAAGCGGGCCACGGACTCGTCGTTGGCGAAGTCGGTCATCCGCGTGAAGCGCTCGATCCCGATCCCGGTGATGATGAAGCCGTCCTCGGTCCGGGTCACGTCCCAGGCCCGTTCATCGACGTTGCCGATGGTGTAGCGACGGCGCTCCTGCGGCGTGGCGGCCGGGGCCTTGGCCGCCTGGTGGGCCGCCTCGCGCAACGCGGCGGCGGCGGCGAGGAGGACCTCGGGGACGCCCTCGCCGGTGGCGGCCGAGATCTCGAAGACGGGGAAACCCCGGGGCTTGAGACCTTCGCCCAAGGTCGGGAGGTTCTCCCGTGCCTCGACCAGGTCGACCTTGTTCAGGGCGATCAGCATCGGCCGCTCCAGAAAGGCCGGATCGAAGAGTTCGAGTTCGGCGTTGATGCTGGCGAAGTCGTCCAGTGGGTCGCGCCCCTCGAGTCCGCCGGCGGCGTCGAGCACGTGGATGAGGACCTTGGTGCGATGGACGTGGCGGAGGAAGTCGTGGCCGAGGCCGGAACCGGCGGCGGCGCCCTCGATCAGGCCGGGGATGTCGGCCATCACGAACGACTGGCCGTCCCGCCCGCCAACGGTGGCGACGCCCAGGTTGGGCTCCAGGGTGGTGAAGGGGTAGTCGGCGATCTTGGGCCGGGCGGCGGTCGAAGCGGCGAGCAAGGTCGACTTGCCGGCGTTCGGCAGGCCGACCAGGCCGACGTCGGCGATCATCCGCAGCTCCAGCCAGACCCATGTCTCCTCGCCCGGTTCGCCCAGTTCCGCGACGCGCGGTGCCTGGTGGGTCGAGGACTTGAAGTGGGTGTTGCCGAGACCGCCACGGCCTCCCCGGGCGACGACGACCTCCTCGCCAGGCTCGACCAGGTCGGCCAGGATCTCCTCGTCGCGCTCGTCCCAGACGACGGTGCCGGGCGGGACATCGATGACCCGGGAGGCGCCGGCCTTGCCGTGGCGGCGGCGACCGCCACCGGACTGCCCGTTCTCGGCCTTGAAGTGGACCTCGTAGCGGAAGGCGAGCAAGTTATTGATGTTGTCCCGGACGCGCAGCACGATGTCGCCGCCCCGGCCGCCATCGCCGCCGTCGGGGCCGCCGCGGGGGACGTACTTCTCGCGGCGAAAGGATGCGGAACCGCGTCCGCCGTCACCGGCTTTGATAGAGATCTTGGCACGATCGACGAGGGCCATGGTGAAGGCTATCCATCTCACTCTAGGGAAACAGGAAGATCGGGCCGGTGGTGGCAAACCGCAGCCGACCACGGACGCTAAGCATACCCGGTTCGGGCCACGCCCCGTCTGGCCGGGCGGCGACTCGGATTCGCGTTCGGGTTACGGAGTCGGTAGGGTGCGGCGGCAGCGCCGCGCATTCGACAGGACCCGGCTCGGCGGCGCCGGTGGCGGAGATGCCGCCACCGTGACCGGCGGTCAGTCGTCCAGGTAGTCCTTCAACTTACGGGCCCGAGTCGGGTGGCGCAGCTTGCGGAGGGCCTTGGCCTCGATCTGCCGGATCCGCTCACGGGTCACGCCGAAGGTCTTGCCGACTTCCTCCAACGTGCGGCCGCGGCCGTCCTCCAGGCCGAAGCGCATCTCCAGGACCTGCCGCTCGCGCGCGGTCAGGGTCTCCAGGACGTCTTCCATCTGCTCCTTGAGCATCTGGCGAGAGGCGGCATCGACCGGGGCGAGGACCTTGTGGTCCTCGATGAAGTCACCGAGATTGCTGTCTTCTTCTTCCCCGATCGGCATCTCCAGGGAGACCGGTTCCTGGGCGATCTTGAGAATCTCGCGGACCCGTTCCGGGGCGATCTCCATGTCCCGGGCGATCTCGTCGGTGGAGGGCTCGCGGCCGAGGTCCTGATGCAGGCGGCGGGTCGTCCGGATCAGGCGGTTGATCGTCTCGACCATGTGGACGGGGATGCGGATCGTCCGGGCCTGGTCGGCGATCGACCGGGTGATCGCCTGGCGAATCCACCAGGTGGCATAGGTGCTGAACTTGAAGCCCTTGTGATGCTGGAACTTCTCGACCGCCCGGATCAGGCCCAGGTTCCCTTCCTGGATCAGATCGAGCATGGTCATGCCACGGCCGATGTATTTCTTGGCGACGGAGACCACCAGGCGCAGGTTCGCCTCGGTGAGGGCGACCTTGGCCTTGCTCCCGGCCGCGATGACGTCGTCCCAGCGACGGGTCATGCGGTCCTCGTGCGCGCGGAAGATGGCCCGCACCTCGTCGTCCGCGGGCCAGAGCTCGGTGGTCCGGATCAGGGTCTGGACCTGGGCTGGCAACAGGTCCCACTCCACGGTCCGCACGCGCAGAGACTCCTCGAGTTGCTCGGGGGTGCACCCGATCTCCCGGGCGATCCCGAGCAGGGTGCCCTCGGGCAACCGGGTGATCGGCAAGACCCGCTTCAGGCAGAGGTGCTTCGGGGGAAGGGCAGCGTCCGGCTCGGCGGCGCGGTAGACGGCCTCGACGTGGGGCCAGCCAGCTCTGAACGATTGGTAGATCAGCCAGCCAGCATCGGAGGTGGCCGCCTCGGTGCCGTCCTCGGCCCGCAGCGAGGCGCGGAGCTGGCCGAGGTAGTCGCCCCGTTCGATCGCCATGGAGAGTTCGATCTCGCGCGGGCCGGAGATGAGGGGGACGCGGCCGATCTCTCGCAGGTACATGCGGACCGGGTCGTCGAGGCTGATGCCGCCGATGTCGTAGTTGACGGTCTGGAGGTCGAGGAGTTCCGGTTCTGGCTCGTCGTCGATCGCTTCTTCGCCAATCGCGACGAGTTCGTCCGATTCATCGTCGTCAATGACGCCGGAGAGGACGCTGCTCAACTCGGCCAGGCGCTGGTTCATCAGGTCGATCGCGGCGGTGTCGCCATCGACCGATTGACGCGATTCGACCAGGGCATCGAGGATGATGCCGCCGTCCGCGCCCGGCATCCCGTCGCCCGTGCCGGACCCGGCGGACATGTCGTCTCGCTCCTCGTCCGGCCACGATCCGGCGCGGCCGGCCGGTGAGATCCGAGAAACGCCGGCGGCGCCCGCTGGGATCGTCGAAGGCGCATCGGTCGCGTCCGCGAGGACCGTCTCGGGCACCGCGTTCGGCGAGCCCGTCGTCCGCCGAGCGTTCGTCCGGCCGGTGTTCCCGCGCTGCGCCAAAGGATCCTGCTCCCGGTGAGATCGTTGGTGTGGGGGAGGTGAAGGGACCCGTCTCCGGTGACCGGAACGGTGACCGGCCTACACCCCGCGAGGTGCGGACGTCCCTATCCATGGTCGTTCCGGTACTCCCGAACGCTACTACGGACGGGAGGAGGGTGCAAGCGATCGGGTCACGCGGTCACGCTCGGGGATCGCCGTCGCGGTGGTCGTCGATGTCGAACCGGACGAGGTCGTCGTAGGTCTCGCGCCGGCGGATCAGGCGGGCGTCGCCCCCGCCGACCAGGACGACGGCCGGGCGAGGGGCCAGGTTGTAATTGCTGGCCATGGCCAGGGAGTAGGCTCCGGCGGCGGCGAAGGCGAGGAGGTCTCCGGTCTCGATCGGCGGCACCATGGCCCGCTCGACCAGGATGTCGCCCGATTCGCAGAACTTGCCGACCACGGTCTGCTCGACAGCGTCCCCGTCGTGGGGGCGATCGACCACGGCGACTTCGTACCGGGCCCCGTAGAGGGTCGGACGGATGTTGTCGGCCATGCCGCCGTCGACCGAGACGTAGCGGGCGACCCCGGGGATGTGCTTGGTCGGGCCGACGCGGTAGAGCGCGATCCCGGCCGGCCCGGCGATCGCCCGGCCCGGTTCGATGATCAACTCGGGTCGGTCCAGGCCGTGCCGGGCGCAGGCGGTCCGAACCGCCGCGGCGATGGCCCCGACCCAGGCCTCGATGTCCAGGTCGGGGTCGCCCGCGAGATAGGGGATGCCGAAGCCGCCCCCGGGGGAGAGCACATCGAGTGGGCGAGCGAGGCCGTGGCGGTCCCGCATTCCGGCGGCGAATTCGACCAGCGCGTCGACCCCGGCCGCCAGGGCCTCCATGTCGAACAACTGGGAGCCCAGGTGAGCGTGATACCCGGCCAGGGTGACGCCGGGTTCCTCGACGGCGATCTCGACCGCGCGGGCGGCATCCCCGGTCGAGATCGGCAGGCCGAACTTCGACCGCAGGACGCCGGTCTTGATCTTCTCGTGGGTATGGACATCGATGCCCGGGTTGAGCCGGAGGAGGATGCGTTGGGTGACGCCCCGCCCGGCGGCCAGGCGCGCCAGGTCGTCGAGTTCGGTCAGGTTATCGACGACGACCAGGCCCACCCCGGCATCGAGGGCCTCCCCCAGTTCGGCGGCGGTCTTGGCGTTCCCGTGGAAGGTGACGAGGGCGGGCGGCATGCCCGCCCGGAGCCCGGCGAACAGTTCGCCGCCGGAGGAGACGTCGAGGCCGAGGCCGAGGTCTCGCAGTAGGCGGACGATCGCGGTCGAGAAGAACGCCTTGGCGGCATAGACCGCCCGGCCCCGGGGGTAGTCGGCCGCGAGGGCGGCGACGAACCGCGACGCGGTGGTCGTCAGGGTGTCGGCGTCGTAGGCGTAGAGTGGGGTGCCGAAGGTGTCGGCCAGCTCCGTCGTGCGGATGCCGCCCAACCAGGCGACCCCGTCCCCGTCTCGCTCGAAGGTGTTCGGCCACGGTCTCACCGGTGTCGTTCCTCTCCGTCAGTCCACCGGCACGATGTCCGGCGTCCGGCGTGCGGCCCGCCGTGCGGGCGTCGTGGCGAGTGTCCACGCTGGTATACTACGGTGTCGGGTGGCACCTCTGGCAAACGTCGGCCCATCGCCCACCCCGATGCCGTCGGGCCGCTGCCCGCCCGCATCCCCCGTCCCCTCCCAACATCGTCACGACATCACGCGCGGGCCACCGTGCCCCCGGTAAAGGTTCGCCCCCGTCATGGCAGCGTCGATCATCCTCACCGTCTCCGACCTCGCCAAGACCTTCGGCGCGACCCCGATCTTCTCCGGCGTCGGGTTCCAGGTCGCCGAGCGTGAACACGTCGCCCTGGTCGGGGTCAACGGGGCCGGAAAGTCGACGGTCCTCCAGATCATCGCCGGGGCCGAACGGTCCGATGGCGGCACGATCATCAAGGCCACCGGCACCCGCGTCACCTACCTGCCGCAGGAGGCCCGGTTCGACAGCGACCGGGGGGTGAGGGCGGAGACGCGGTCGGCCTTCGACGAGGTGATCCTGGCCGGGGAGCGGATGCGGGAGATCGAGGCCGAGATGGCCGGGGCCGACGAGGCGACCCTCGACGCCCTGATGACCGAGTACGATCGACTCCAGTCCCGGTTCGAGACGGCGGGCGGCTATGACATCGAGCACCGGACCGACGAGGTGCTGCACGGCCTCGGCTTCACCGAGGACCAGTACGACGAGCCGGTCAATCGCCTCAGCGGTGGCCAGAAGACGCGCGTCGCCCTGGCCAAGGCCCTGTTGGCCGACCCCGACCTGCTGCTGCTCGACGAGCCGACCAATCACCTCGACCTCGAGATGCTGGAGTGGTTGGAGACGTTCCTCCGCGGTTGGCACGGCGCCTGCCTGATCGTCTCCCACGACCGGTATTTCCTGGACCGGGTGACGACCCGGACCCTGGACCTGGCCTTCGGCCGCCTGGAGGACTACCCCGCCCCGTACGCCCGCTACCTCGAGCTGCGCGAGGAGCGGATGGAGCGGCGCCAGAAGGAGTTCGAGGAACAGCAGGCGTTCATCGCCCGGACCGAAGAGTTCATCCGCAAGTACAAGGCGGGTCAGCGGTCCCGGGAGGCCCGGGGCCGCCAGACCCGCCTGGAACGGCTGGAGAGGATCGCGGCGCCCCGCGAGCACCAGGCGCTGTCGCTCAAGATGGGCGGCGCCACGCGGAGCGGTCGGATCGTCCTCTCGACCGGGCCGATGCGGGTCGGGTACGTGGCGGGGGGGGAAGACGCGGGCCGGGTCCTGGTCGAGTCGGGTCCGCTGGAGATCGAGCGGGGCGACCGGGTCGGCCTGCTGGGGCCGAACGGCAGCGGAAAGACGACGTTTTTGCGGACCCTGACCGGGGCGATCCCGCCCCTGAAGGGACGCTTCCAGTTCGGGACAAACGTCAAGGTCGGCTATTACGCCCAGACCCACGAACAGCTCCACCGGGAGGGGACACCGCTCTCGGTGATCATCGGCACCCAGTCGATGAGCGACGAGGCGGCCCGGACCTACCTGGGCCGGTTCCTGTTCAGCAACGACGATGTCCTGAAGCGAATCGACGCCCTCTCCGGCGGGGAGCGGTCCCGGCTGGCCCTGGCGGTGTTGCTGCTCCAGCAGGCGAACGTGCTGGTGCTGGACGAGCCGACGAACCACCTCGACATCCGGGCCCGGGAGACGCTGGAGGAGATGCTGCTCCAGTTCGACGGCACGATCCTGTTCGTCTCCCACGACCGGTACTTCATGGACCGGATCGCGACCCGGACCTGGTCGATCGAGGACGGCAGGGTCAAGACGTACCTCGGCAACTACACCGACTTCCAACGCCAGCTCGGCCACCGGGAAGAGGCGGAGGCCCAGGCCGTCCGCGACGCCGCCACCGGGACGGCCGCCAAGCGGACGACGCCGGAACCCGTCATCGTCCCAGCCCGACCGGTCGCTGGGACAAACGGCCACGTCGCCCCGGACGGCGCGACGAACGGGCACGGGGCGGCCGAGATCGGCTCGGCCCGGGCCAGTTCCCGCCAGGCCGAGCGGGCCAAGAAGGGCACTCTCCAGGTCGAGCGCGAGATCGCCAAGCTGGAGGGGCGCCTCAACGAGCTCAGCGACGCCCTGGCGGTCGCCAGCATCGACGCCGATGGGGAGGCGGTGGGCAGGCTCGGACAGGAGTACGAACGCGTCCAGGGCGACCTGGACGAGGCCTACCGGAAGTGGGAAGAACTGAACGCCGCGGCGGCTGGCGTCCCCGTCCTGGCCTGACGTCGCGCCGGGATCGCCGCCATGTCCCGAGGGGAGAGGGGAAACGTACCGCGATGGCGACCGGGCACGAGCGGCCGGAGATCCTAAATATCGAGGGCGATTCGATATCGCTCGGTCCGGTGCGACGCGACCTCGTCACGACCTACCAGCGCTGGGTCAACGACTTCGCTACCGCCCGGACACTGGCGTTGCCGCCGGGACCCATGGCCGAGGAGGCCGAACTCGACTGGTTCGAACGAGTCTCGAGGCAAGGCGCTACCGACGCCTCGTTCACGATCTACGACCGTCAGTCGTGGCGGCCAGTGGGGATCACGGGGCTGCACCAGATCGACTACCGCCATCGGACCGCCTCCTTTGGCCTGATGATCGGCGAGCCGGACGCGCGTGGAAGGGGCTTCGGGACCGAGGCGACGCGCCTCATGCTGGACTACGGCTTCGTGGCGCTCGGGCTGAACAACGTCATGCTGTCGGTCTACGAGTTCAACCTGGCCGCCCGGCGCGCCTACGAGAAGGCGGGATACCGGGAGATCGGCCGGCGACGGCAGGGCCGGTTCATGGGCGGTCGACTCTGGGACGAAATCCTGATGGATTGCCTGGCCGATGAATTCGAGAGCCCCGTCCTCGCCGAGGTCTTCGTGCCGGACAAACCGCGCCCGTGACCGGGACACCGCGGCGGGGACCATTCCTCATCGGAGTGACCGGCGGGATCGCCAGCGGCAAGAGCACCGTGGTCGGGATGCTGCGCGACCTCGGCGCGGAGGCGATCGACGCCGACCGGGTCTACCACGATCTGATCACCCCGGGCAGTCCGTTGCTCGTCGAGATCGGGGCCCGGTTCGGTCCGGGAGTCATCGCCCCGGACGGCTCATTGGACCGCAAGGCTCTCGGAGTGATCGTGTTCGCCGATCCGGCCGCCCTGGCCGACCTGGACCGGATCACCCACCCGGCGGTGATCGCGGCGATCGACCGGCTGGTCGCCGCCTCCGAGAGCACGGTCGTGACGGTGGATGCGGTCAAGCTGATCGAGAGCGGCCACGCCGCCCACTGCGATACGGTCTGGCTAGTGGATTGCCCGCCGGAGCAGCAGGTCGACCGCCTCGTCGCGACCCGGGCGCTCGACCGGACGGAGGCACATCGACGGGTGATGTCCCGGGTGTGGACCGACGATCTGGCCCGCCAGGTCGATGTCACGATCGACAATGGCACGACCCTGGCGACGACCCGGGAGCAGGTCCGCGCCGCCTGGGACGCGACGGTGGCCCCGCGGCTCGGCGGCGGCGGCGAGACGGGGCGATCGTGAACGCACCAGCCGGAACGTGGCCGACGCGAGCGATGTGGCCGGAACGGGATCGCGGCCCGGACGACACCTGGACCCCTGTCCGGTGATCAGTTGACCAGTGACCAGAGGAGGGACGATCCATGAGCGACGCACCGGCGATGGAGATCTACTACGACTTCGGATGCCCATATGTCTATGCCGCGACGAGATGGCTCCACAACGTCGAGGAGGCGCGCGGCGAGCCGCTGCCCATCCGCTGGCGGGCCTTCCCGCTGGAACAGGTCAATAGCGGCGAAGGACCGGAGTGGAAGCTGTGGGAGCAGCCCGAGGGATACAGGAGCCGGGGCCTGCCAGCTTTCCTGGCGGCATCCGCCGCCCGGGACCAGGGGGACGAGGCGGCCTGGCGATTCCACCGCGCCCTAATCGAGGCCAAGCACGAGGCGGGCAAGGACCACGGCAAGCGGGAGACCATCGAGGCGGCGGCCCGCGAAGCGGGTCTCGATATGGATCGCTTCGAGACCGCTTCGCGGGACCGGTCGCGACTGGCGGCGATCGGCGAGGACTACGAGGCGGGCAAGGGCACGCTGAACGTCTTCGGCACCCCGACGTTCGTCTTCCCCGACGGTCAGGCCGCCTACTTGAAACTTGACCGCAACGCGATCCCGGCAGGGCAGGCCGCGGTCGACTTCCTCGACCGCTTCGTCGAGACGGTCCGCGATCTCCCGTTCGTGATGGAGATCAAGCGACCCAGCCGATGACGCCGACCGACCACGGGGCGTCAACCGCCGATATCGGAGACGCCGGCGCGGGAGAGGCGAAGCGGGATTGGGTACGCGACCGTCTCCTGGCCTGGTTCGACGTGAACGCGCGGGACCTCCCCTGGCGGCGGACCCGAGACCCGTATCGGGTCCTGGTCTCCGAGATCATGCTCCAGCAGACCCAGGTCGATCGGGTCATCCCGCATTACGAGCGGTTCCTGGCGGCGTTCCCGTTCGTCGAGGCGCTGGCCGCCGCCCCGACGGCCGAGGTGATTCGCCTGTGGTCCGGACTCGGCTATAACCGCCGGGCCGTCAACCTGCAACGTGCCGCGCGGGCGGTCGTCGATGACCACGGGGGGGTCTTCCCCGACACGGTCGAGGCCCTGCTGGCGCTGCCGGGCATCGGGCCCTACACGGCGGGCGCGGTGGCCTGCTTCGCCTTCGAGCGGGACGGCGCGTTCATCGACACCAATATGCGGCGCGTCCTGCACCGGCTGTTCCTCGGCCCGGAGGGGGAGCGGACCGGGACGACCGAGCGGGCGACCCTGGCGGTCGCCGCCGAGATCGTGCCACCGGGCAACGGTTGGACCTGGAATCAGGCCCTGATCGAGTTCGGCGCCCTGCACTGCACGGCCCGGCGCCCGGCCTGCGTGATCTGCCCGCTGCGGGAGCGGTGCGAGGCGGCCCCGACGATCCAGACCAGCCTGGCGACCGCGAACGTGACCGGGAAGGCCAAGGCGGCCCGGGCGGTCCCCTTCGAGCAGACGAACCGCTACGCCCGGGGACGGGTCGTCGAGGCGTTGCGGGAGGCGACGGGCACGGATGGGAAGGACGAGGGTGTCCGGCTCCGCGACCTCGGACCAAAGGTGCGCCCGGCCTTCACCGACGCCGACGTGCCCTGGCTCTACGGGGTGGTCGAGGGCCTGCAGCGGGACGGACTGGCTCATGTGATCCGAGAAGAGGGAACGGCCTACGACCCCGCCCCCGCGGAGGGCGACGCCGGGAACGTTCTCGTCCGGTTGCCGTGAAGGTGCCTGTCGCCGGGCGTGACCCGGTGAACGATGGCGGCACCACCGTCGCGCACCGGAGCCGTCCTCTCCGGTCAGTCTGACGGGGCGGTGATGGCGTCGAGGGCGGTTCTCTGCGCCTCGAAAAGGTCGGCGAGGCCGATCTCGGCCAGCGTCAGCAGGGTATCGAGGACCTCGCGGGAGAAGGGTTCGCGCTCGGCCGTGCCCTGGATCTCGACGAAGGCCCACGCGTCGGTCATGACGATGTTGGTGTCGACGTCGGCCCCCTGGTCCTCGGAGGCCTGGAGGTCGAGGACGGTGAGGCCGCCCACGACCCCGGCACTGACCGCGGCGACCGCGCCGAGGAGAGGCGAGCGGCGGACGAGGCGGCGCCGCTGGAGACCGAGGCAGGCGATGGCCAACGCGACATAGCCGCCGGTGATGGCGGCGCAGCGGGTCCCGCCGTCGGCCCGCAACACGTCGCAGTCGATGATCAGTTGCCGTTCGCCGAGCAGGTCGGGATCCACCACGGCCCGCAGCGAGCGGCCGATCAGGCGTTGGATCTCGACGGTCCGGCCCCCCTGCTTGCCGTCCCGGGCCTCACGGTTCGTCCGCGTCTTGGTCGCGCGGGGAAGCATGCTGTATTCGGCCGTGACCCAGCCGCGTCCCTTGCCGGCCATCCAGCGCGGGACGCGCTCGTCGACCGTGGCGGTGCAGAAGACGCGGGTCTCCCCGACCGAGATCAGCGCGGACCCTTCGGCGTATGGTGCGACCCCGGTCTCGATCACGATCGGTCGCATCTGGTCGGGCTGCCGACCGTCCTGGCGTCCCGTGGTCTTGCCGGTCATGGCGTCTTGTCCTCCTCCGGAACGTTGTCCGCGACGGGTCGCTCCGTCCGATCTCTCCCGTGATCCTCTCCGCGCGACGCCCGGTAGGCCTCGTGGATACGGTCGAGCCGTTCGGCCAGGACGGCCTCGTGGCCGCGGCCGGTGGGTTGGTAGTAACGGTGCCCGGCGACGTTCTCGGGCACGTTGACCTGGCCGACAAGCGCGTCCGGGAAGTCGTGGGCATAGCGGTAGCCCGCCCCGTACCCCTGCTCCCGCATCAGGGCGGTCGGAGCGTTCCGGAGATGGATCGGGACCGGATCGTTGCGGGTCGCGACGACGTCGTCCTTCGCCGACGCGTAGGCCCGGTAGATGGCGTTGCTCTTGGGAGCCAGGGCGAGGTAGACGACCAGTTCCGCCAGGGCCAGGGCGCCCTCGGGCAGGCCGATGAAGTGGACCGCGTCGCGGGCGGCCATCGCCAGAGAGAGGGCGGCCGGGTCGGCGAGGCCGACATCCTCCGAGGCGAAACGGACCAGGCGGCGGGCGATGAAGAGGGGGTCGTCGCCCCGCTCCAGCATCCGGGCCAGCCAGTAGAGGGCGGCGTCCGGGTCGGAGCCCCGGATCGTCTTGTGGAGGGCCGAGATGGCGTCGTAGTGGTCGTCGCCCGTCTTGTCGTAGGTGGCGGCCCGGCGCTGCGCGGCGTCGGCCACCATCTCCGGGGTGATGACCGGCGCGGCGCCGTAGCCCGCCCCGGCGGCGGCCAATTCGAGGGTGTTGAGGGCGAAACGGCCGTCGCCGTTGGCGAAGTTGGCGAGCAGTCCCATCGCCTCGCCGGTGATCGTGATGCCCTGACCACCCAGGCCGCGGACGGGGTCCTCCAGGGCCCGGGAGACGATGAGCCGGATGTCCTCGTCGGCGAGGGCCGTGAGGACCACGACCCGGGAGCGAGAGAGGAGGGGGGCATTGACCTCGAAGGAGGGGTTCTCGGTGGTGGCCCCGATCAGGATCACCGTGCCGTCCTCGACGTGGGGCAGGATGGCGTCCTGCTGCGAGCGATTGAAGCGGTGGATCTCGTCGACGAAGAGGACCGTACGCCGACCGGTCATGCCGATCCGGTCGGCGGCCTCCTTGGTCGCGGTGCGGATGTCGGCGACGCCGGAGGTGACGGCGCTCAGCGCGACGAACTCGGCCCCGGTGGTGTGGGAGATGATCCGGGCCAGGGTCGTCTTGCCGGTCCCCGGCGGGCCCCAGAGGATGACCGAGGCTAGGCGGTCGGTCTCGATCGCGCGGCGGAGCAGGGTGCCGGGCCCGACGACGTGGGCCTGGCCGACGAAGTCATCGAGGTCGCGCGGTCGCATCCGGGTCGCCAGTGGGGCGACCCGTTCCAACTGTGACGCACGGTTGGCGGTGAAGAGGTCGGGGCCGGCGTGGGTCCCCTTCGCTCCGGCGGGCATGGCACCATCCTCGGGTCGTGTGGGAACGGATCGCTACGAGGTGGCGTGGCCGATCCGGACGATCCAGGGGACGATCGCCCAGCGGCGGCCCTCGCGGGACGACCCATGAGGATCGGGGCTCAGGACCCGCTCGGCCCGTCCGGTTCGGGGTCGTCGCCCAGAGTCGCCTCGAGTTCGGCCAGGCGACGCACGGCCTCCTCGCGGGTGGAAACGCCTGCCTCGTCCATGAGCTCGATCAGTTCTTCGAGCAGGTCGAGGGCCGCCAGCCGCTCTGCCTCGGTCGTCACCGGTCGCGACACGTCTCCTCCTCCGGCGATGGGCCCTAGCCCGAGACGATCAGGAAGACGAGGGCGACCACGCTGACCCCGCCATATTCGATCAGGTCGCGGAGCCGTGGCCCGCCGCGCTCGGCGCCGCTGAGCAGCAGGCCGGCCGTGAGGTAGAAGCAGACCAAGAGGACCGCGCCCCCGGTCCACCCGTGCATCGGCCACCAGTTGACGGCCAGGGTCGCCTGCCAGAGCAGCAAGCCAACGATGAGAGCGTAGAGCATGTGGCGCGGGGGGAATGCGGTGGCGCGCTCCAGCATCTCCAGGGCCAGCGACCCGGCGATCAAGCCGATCAGTGTGGCGGAGAACCAATCGGGGAACTTGTTGATGTAGACCGTGCCGAGGGCGAGGAAGGCGGCGGCGTGGATGATCACGGTGTGGACCGTGACCGCCATCCGGTGAGCGGCGTCGCCGACGTCGTCGAGCAGGTCGCGGGAGAAGAGGGCCCCCGCCGTGCCGAGGAAGGCGAAGAGCGGGCCGAGGAGCAGCATCCAGCTGTTGTGGTAGGTGGCGATCAGGAGCAGGGTGCCGAAGGTGGCGACGGCGGGGACCGCCCAGGCGGTCGGCACGGCCGCCGTGACCCGTTTCTGGCCGACGGCCTGGGCGGCGACCTTGGCGATCTCCTCGGCGTACTGGGCGCCGACCGCGGCCCCGGCGATGATGATCACGGCCATGCCCCAGTAGAGCCACCCGGTCGTCTCGCCGGCGGGGATGGTGGCCGGATCGCCGTCGCCGCCGCCGATGGCGGCGATCGCCATCGCGAAGACCAGCGCGGCGACGACGATGCTGACGATGATCCCTTGACCGAACGACGGTTGTCTCATGCCCGTTGATGTCCTCCGATGCCCCAGTGCGCTACGGGGCTATCGTACCGTGCCGGGACCTGGGATAGCCACATCCTCCGCCGGGCCGCGGTTCCCGGTGGCATCCCAGAAAGCACGCAGCGTGTTCCCCGGGATGGCCCCCTCGCGATGGATCACGAGTCGGTCGCCGTCGAAGCCGACCACCGTCGAGGGGAGCGCCCCGGGCCGGCTCTCGCCGTCGAGGACGGTCCCGAGCCGGGTCCCGAAGGCGGTCCGGACGGCGACGGCGGTCCGCACGGGCGGTTCGCCCGAGACGTTGGCACTGGTGACCGCGGCCGCACCACCGAGGCCGCGCAGGACGGCGAGCGTGACGTCGTTCGCCGGGACCCGGACCCCGACCGTGCCGTCGGCGGCGACCACGGCGGTGGGGAGCCCGTCCCGCGCGGGGAGGGCCACGGTGAGCCCGCCGGGCCAGATGGCGCTGAGAAGGGCCGCTACCCTGATGGAGACCGGCTTGGCGACCAGTTCGATGGCGTCCATACCAGACAGCAGGACCGGCAGGGGTTTCCCGCCGGGGCGACCCTTGATGGCGTAGAGCTCAGCGATCGCGGCGGGCCGGTGCAGGGCGGCGGCGAGGCCGTAGACCGTGTCGGTGGGCAGGCCGACCACCCGGCCGGCGAGGAGGTCGCGGACGGCGGCCGCGATGGTGTCCGGGTCGGGGAGGGAGGCACCGGTCATCTTGGCCGCGGGCGGTGACGGCCGACGTGGCCTTCGGCGTCAGCCAAAGACCCCGGACGACCGTGGCGATGATGTCGGTCGGGACAGTCGATCGGCCGCGAGGCCGCCGGGCGGCGACCGGACATCAGATCGTCGCCTTGATCGAGGCCGCGACGGCGGTGCTGATACCCTCGACGGCCGTCAACTCCTCGATCGTGGCGGCCTGGACGCCGCGTAGGGAGCCGAAATGGGCGATGAGGGCCTTGCGCCGCTTGGGGCCGATGCCGGGCACGTCGTCGAGCTTGGAGTGGACGGCGGCCTTGGATCGCTTCGTCCGGTGGAAGGTCACGGCGAAGCGGTGGGCCTCGTCGCGGACCCGCTGGACCATATAGAGGGCCTGGCTGTCGCGCGGCAAGAGGACGGGCACGGACCGCCCCGGGAGGAACAGCTCCTCGTTCTCCTTTGCCAGGCCGGCGATCGGCTGTCCGATCACCCCGGCCTCGCGCAGGGCGTCCAGGGCGGCATTGAGTTGGCCCTTGCCGCCGTCGACGATCACCAGGTCCGGCAGTTGGGCCCACTTGCCGCCGTCGCGGGCCGTCGTGGCCGGTGTTTCGATCTCGTCCGGCCGCTCCGTCGCGTCGGCCCCCTCGTCGCTCCCGGTCAGGCCGGACGCCGCCCGGGCAGACGTCGCCGGGCCCGCGAAGTAGGCGGCGACGGGGTCACCGTCACCGGCGATGTCGTCGTGTTCCGTCCCGGCATCGAGCTGCGCGGCTCGCCTGAACCGGCGCAGGATGACCTCGTGCATCATCGCGAAGTCGTTGCTGCCGGTGACGGTCTTGATCCCGAAGCGGCGGTACTCCTTCTTGGCCGGTCGCCCGTCGATGAAGACGACCATGCTGGCGACGGGGTTGGTGCCCTGGGTATTGGAAATGTCGAAGCACTCGATCCGGCGGGGCAGGCGGGGCAGGTCGAGGGCGCTGGCGAGTTCGGTCATCGCGGCGGTCATCTTCATCTCGTCGGAGAGGAACTTGAGACGGTTCTGCTCGAGGTTCTGGTCGGCGCTCTTGGCGACCATCTCCACGAGGCCGCGCTTATCACCGCGCCGCGGCACGACGACCTCGACCTTGCCGCCTCGCCGCTCCCGCAACCAGGGGAGGATCACCTCGGCCTCGGCGCCGGGCAGCGGCTCGGCGACCAGGATCTGGGGCGGCACCATCGCCGCCTTGTCGTAGAACTGGGTGACGAACCCGGCCAGGATACCGGCGGTGGTGTCGTCGACCGTGGCCCTCATCGGGAAGAACTCCGAGCCGAGCAGCTTGCCGTTGCGGAGGAAGCCGACCTGGACCCCGGCGTCGCCGCCGGCCCCCTGGGAAACGGCGATCACGTCGGCGTTCGTCCCGTTCGGGCTGACGATCTTCTGCCGCTCCAGGACGTGGCGGACGGCGCTGATCCGGTCGCGCAGTTCCCCGGCCCGCTCGAAGTTCCAGGCGTCTGCCGCCTGCTGCATGTCCCGCTCCAGCGGCCCGACCACTTCCTCACCGCGACCGGAGAGGAAGAGCGAGGCCCCTTCGATGGCCTCCATGTAGGTCGCGCGGTCGGTGGCCCGGATGCAGGGGGCGGTGCACTGGTGCATGTGGTAGTAGAGGCAATCCTCGTCATCGCCGGTAATCTTCTTGTCGCACTTGCGATAGGGGAAGAGACGGTTGAGCAGGTTCAACGATTGGTAGGCGGCGCCGGCGGAGGTGTAGGGGCCGTAGTAGCGGCCGCCGTCCTTGAGGATCTGGCGGGTGGAGATGACCCGGGGCCACTCCTCCTCGGTGATCTTCAGGTACGGGTACGTCTTACTGTCCTTGAGCATGACGTTGTACTTGGGCAGGTACTTCTTGATCAGCTCGTTCTCGAGGATCAGGGCCTCGGTCGGGGTGTCGGTCCGGATCACCTCGAAGTCGACGATGTGGCTGACGAGTTCGCGGGTCTTCGGGTCGTGGCCCCGGGGGGACTGGAAGTAGGAGCGGACCCGGTTGCGGAGCTGGGCGGCCTTGCCGACGTAGATGACGGTACCCTCGGCGTTCTTCATCAAGTAGACGCCGGGGGCGGCGGCCAGCGCGGCCAGGCGCGAGGAAAAGTCGGGCCGGGCGGGTTTCGGGGGGCGGGCCTGGGTGGTCATAACGACTCAAGTATAGCGGGATCGGGCCCTGGTCCACCGCCAAAACGGCGGTGAGGAAGAGACCGGCCGGCCGGTCTCGGGACGGGTCAGACGGCCGGCGTGGCGACGGTCGCGGCATGGGTGCCAAGTCTCATCGCGAGTTCGACGACCCATTCCGACGGGCGCGACAGGACTCCGGAGACATCGTTCATGCCTGCCTGGGTCACCTCGACGAGCGCCAACTGGGACGGGTGATCGACCCCGAGCCCGGCGGCGGTGGCTCGCTGGACGACGGGGTCCTCCCAGGGCTGCTCGGGGCCCGGCCGGTCCCATGCGTCCTCATGGTGCTGACCTCGTGCCCCGTGCGCGACGGCGACCAACTCGGCCGCCAGCGGGTCGGTGGTGACCGCCACCCGCGCCTGGCCATCCGGGGTCGGAGCGATGACGACGACGAGAGAGGGACGAATCGAGAAGGTCGCTACCGTGGCGAGTGGGTCGCCACCCACGATGCGGGCCCGCAGTCGATCCCGTGGATGGAGGAAACGGGACAGGAGGGCGAGCGGTGATTCCCCCGGGTGATCGACGAGGTCGGACACGAGGATGAACCTCCTGGGGGTGGCGAGGCGAGAGTCGATCCGCACCGTTGCCCGGCCCGGCCGCTCGCCCGGCATCGGGACCGTGACCCAGGTCGTGCGCCGGGGAATCATCCCGGTCACGGGTGGCGGGGAGCTGATCGAGAGTGAGCGTCCGTGGTCGGAGCCAAGCACTCCGGCCAGGCGATGGACGACGCCGGGCCCCGGAGAACCAACGATGGCGTCGAAGACCCCGCCGTCCGCGCCCGGGCCGCCGGTGGCCTCCGCCGCCGGCGCGTCCCGGACGACGGTCCTGAACAGCGCGGCCAGGACCGCCGCGATGTCCTCCGGCTCACGGGCGGCCAGGGCGATCGTGACCCGTGGCTCCCCAACGGCAGAGGACCCGTCGTTTGCTTGCGGCGATCCGGGGCGTGCCGGATACTCCATCGACGTTCCCTCCCGCGCCAGAAGATCGGGACCTCGCCGGGCGTGGCGGCGTGGTCCGAGGCCCCGTGATGATAGAACGCGACGATGTCGAGCAGGATGACCCGGGGCGCGATTCGGCCCAATGGGACGCTGGGGCGGAGTTAGCGTTCCTCGACGCCGTGCGGCGGGAACGGCTCGTGATCACCCGAGCGCGCTTCGCCGGGGGCGACCCGACCGTGGTCGGGCCGGCGAGGAAGGTCGCGGCCAAACTGCTGGCGGCCGACCGCGAGGCCGCGATGGTCAAGGTCGGGGACGCCCACGTCAACCCGTCGGAGGACCGGGCCGACCTGGCGCTCCAGATCGCGATCCCGGCCATCTCTCGCTGGCAGTTCGATCGGGCCCGCCTCTCCCTGGCCGAGGTGACGACGTTCGCCCGCTCCCCGGTCCGGCTGCAGCGGGCCAGCGCGGCCCGGGCGGTGTTGGGGGTCGCCCGTGCCGTCGTCAGGGTGGCGCCCGGCGGCTCGCCGCGGGGGGTCGATCGCTCGGCCGACTCCCTGATCCGGCGCCTCGATCGCCTGTCGGACGGGGAACGGGACCACCACCGCGACGAGGTCGCGCGCCTCGTGGCCCACTGGGTCGGGTCCGCCAGCGATGACGCGACCTGGCGGGCCTGGGCCCTGCTGCGGGGAAGATTGGCCCTCCCGGAGCTGGGCGGCGAGGCGGCGATGAGCTGGGCAATCAGGGTCTGGGACCGGCGGCCCGAACCCGAGGCCGCGGTCGATCCCGCGCTGGCCGCACTAATAGATGACGCCCGGGCGACATTCGCGCCGCTGGCCGGGATCAACCCTTAGCCCGGGGCCGAACCCGTCGCCCCACCGCTCCCCCGCGACGTGCTGCTCTCGGTGGCCGCGGTTGTCGCCGCCCGAGATGGCCATGACGAGCCGTTCGGGCCGACCGAGCGGTTTGCCTTCCGCCGGTGGCACGAGCCGCCGGTCGCGCCCGGGGCCAGGTCGGCTCCACCCGCCAGGGCGGTGGACCGGTGAGCGGGAAGCCCGCCATGGCTGCCCCGTAGGACGACCCTCGCGCGGCGCCGCGCGACATCGTCTCCGCGAGGGCATCGCTGGCGGCGTCGGACGGGTCTCCGGTCTGGCTCGACATCCCGGTCTGGGCCACCGGGCTGCCAGATCCGGGCCGCGAGGGGCGGATCAAGGTCCGGCTGACGGTGGAGACCGGGGACGCCCTCGGGACCGCCCACGTCTACCGGAACCGCTGGTACCCCGGTCAGGGATCGACCGTCCGCTCCTATGACCACTACTTCTCGGCCCTGGCCCGGACCTTCGACGGGCTGGAGCGGGCCGACCGGCCGGAGTTGCGCGGCCTGCGATTCCGGACGGTGATCGTCGACGAGGTCGGCCAGGCGACGGAACCGGCCGCACTCCAGGCGCTGCGCCACCTACCGGCCGCCTATCGTGGTCGCCTGATCCTCGTCGGGGACCAAGAACAGCTCCCCCCGGTCGTCTCGGAACGGGCCGCCGGCCAGACGATGACGCACGCGCCCGAGGTCGAACGCCTGGGAATCGCCGATGGGGAAACCCTGCGGACCTCCCTCTTCGAGCGCTTCGTCCGCCGGTACCCCGAGCGGCTGATCACCTTGGACCGGCAGTACCGGATGGCGGCACCCATCTCGGCGCTGATCAGCGAGACCTTCTACGCCGGTGCGCTGCGGCCCGGGAACGCGGGGGTCGCGGACCAGCGGTTGGCCGACCGCTTCTCGGCCCTGGGCATCCCGGTCCGGGCGGGTTCGCTGGCGGCCGGACCGCGGGTGGTCTTCGTCGATACTTCGGACGACCCCGACGCCCTCGATTCCGGAAGCGGCGGCACCGGGGATGCCCGGGACAATCCCCGCGAGGCGGACCTGATCGCCGCGCTGCTGAGGGAACTACCGCGAGACGCGACCGGCGAGGCGCGAAGTCTTCTGGTCGAGGGGACGGGGATCATTTCCCCCTACCGGCGACAGAACAATCGCATCCGGGCAGCGGTGGCGCGTCTCGACGGGGCGTTGGCGGACAGGGTCCGGATCGACACGGTCGACCGCTTCCAAGGTGGCGAACGCGACGTGATCTTCACAAGCCTGACCAACGCGAACGCCGGCGCCGTGATCGGGTCACTCCACGCCGACTGGCGCCGGATGAACGTTGCTCTCTCCCGCGCTCGTCGCCTGCTCGTCATCGTCGGCCACCGGCGAACCTTCACCGTCGCGGGGCCGGTGGAGGAGGAGCCGGCCAAAGAACGCTACCGGGCTTTGTTCGGGACCATCGACCGCCTGGCGGGGGACGGCGAGGCAGAAGTCATCGCCTCGGGCGGATTGGCTCACGATGTGTGATGGCCCAGTGGCTATCCCGTCCCCGATCGAGCGCATCCGGGTCCACCTGGCGAACCTCCCGGGCGACATCGGCTGTCGCCACCTGGCCCGAGACCGGGACGGGTTCGACGCGCGCCTCATCGTCCTCCTCGGTCTCGCCAAGCCGATCGTCCAAAAAGTGCCGGCTTGCGTGAGCCACGGCTGCCCGCTGCGCGGCACCTGCGCCTTCGAGCCGGACTTCGATCCCGAGGCGTCCAGGAACAAGTCCGGGGTGAAGTATCGGCCGACGCCCGACGGGATGGTCGCGGCCGGGGACCCGTCCCTGATCGGGGAACGGGTCGTCGCCTTACCCCTGGCGGCGTGGGTCATGACTCTCCTGCGAACCGGCCCCATCTCGCCTTTTTCACTGCACGCGGGACTACACGGGATCGGCTTCGGCGTTGGTCTCGACGCCTCTGGCGCACCGCTCGAACCGATCAGCCGACCGGCGCTCGGACAAATCATCGAGACACTTGCGGCGCTGGGTCATGTTGCGATCGACGACATCGCCGGCACCTTCGCGCTCATTGACGGCGATGGGCCATGAGCGCCGCGCCATCTATGGTCTAGCGACGGGGTGGAGGACAAGAACGGCAGATTTCGCCGGTATCGTTTCGGTCCATCCGGCACCAGGGTCGTTGTCCATCGTATGCAACAACACATTACTTCCAGATGGAAGGCGGAGTCTCTCGGGTCGCGACCCGCGATTGATCGCCAGCGTGGCTGACGCGTCTTCGGAGAAGATGGCCACAACAAGAAAATCGTCAGTCGTCCCAGGTTGTATGCGACGCTTTCCGGCCCAGAGGCCCGGATGCTCGCGACGCACGCGGATCAGATCGCGGTAGAACGCGAGGAGGGACGTATCGATACCATCCCAATCCATCGGGACGCGAGATTCCTCCGACTTCCGGCTCCCGTCGTCGTACTCGACATCGTGCCATTGCTTGAGGCCGGTCTCGGTGCCGTAGTAGACGATCGGTGGCCGGGGCAAAGTGAACTGATAGAGTGCGGCCATCTTGAGAATATCGACATCGCCCCGGGCCACCCAGAGGAACCGGTTCATGTCGTGATTGTCGATGAAGGTCGCCAGTGTGAAACCGGGCGGGAAGTAGGCGAGATGGCGTTGGGTGAATGTTTCCAACGCGGCCGCCGTCTCGGTCTCGAAGGCGAAGAAGGCCCGTATCTGCTGGAGGAAGAGGAAATCGAGCATGCCATCCATGCGACCCGCGTATGAGCGTTGCAGGGCGGCGGTCTCGACCACCTCTCCCAGGGCGACACAGTCTGGTCGGACCGCCCGGGTGCGAGCCCGGAACTCGGCCCAGAAGGCGTGGGTCGGCCCGTGGGCATGATCGAGCCGAAAACCGTCCACGCCCCGCCGCAGCCAATACTCGGCGGCAGTGAACAAGAATTCGCGGGCGGCGGCATTGGTCGTATCGATCTGGGGCAGAAATCGGAGTCCGAAGTACGACCGGTACTCGTCCGGCCAGGATCGGAAGCTGAACCACTCGCGTGCCGGCGCGTCCGGGTCGGTCGTCGCGGAGACGAACGATGGATGGCGATCGGAGACATGATTGGCGACGAAGTCCAAGACGACCCGGATGCCGGCCCGGTGCGCGGTATCGATCAGTTCGACGAGATCGGCTTCCGTCCCGAGTCGAGGTTCGATCGTCAGATAGTCGGTCGCGTCGTAGCCATGGTGAGAAGGAGACGGGAAGATCGGGGAGAGCCAGACGCAGTCGATCCCGAGATCAGCGAGGTAGGGAATCTTCTCCGTGACTCCACGGATCGTGCCGCCATAGAAACCATCGAGCGCATCCGGCGACAGCCATTGGCGACCGTCTCCGGGCGAGAACCTGTCGACGAAAACGTTATAGATTACGGAGTCGGCCAGCCACCCCGGGTCCGGATCATCATCAACCAGTACCGCAAACGGGGTGGGCTGACCGGTCCAGCGGTCGAGATCGGCCCCGACAGTGGAGCCATCGACAAGGGTCGCCTCGATTTCGTACCGGACGAGGGTGCCTCGAGGAAACCCCGGCAGCGTCGCGGTCCACCGCTGAGAGTAGGCCCAAACGAGCGTGTCCCACTCGACCGTGTCAGGTTGGAACGCGACGACATCCCTCGAGCCGGTCGGCATTGTGTCGTTTGATGAGAAGCGCACAACGATATCGATGACCGCTACGTCCTGCCCGACCGTAACGACGACGGTCGTCGGCTGATCAGGTATTGGGCGCGCGGGAATCAAAACGTTGTCGTGGACCACGCCTGAGCGATTACCTCGCAGGGCTTCGAGCCGAAGGTCGTCAGTCGCCAGGGTCCCGAAGATGAAGTCGGATGTGACGCGGTCGGTCATCGGGCACCTCGCGAGAGATCCAGGACGATGCCCGAACGCGGTGGCATCTCCAGGCGAAGGCGGTTGCCGTTCCGACTCACCAGGACCGGACCGTTGATGATGAACAATTCTCTAGCGTCGTCAGACGCCGGTACGATCCCATCACGGGCGATCTCGATCTCCTGGGGTACGTCGCCGGTATTGACGGCCATGAGGAGGTGGGTAGACCGGAGACTCCGCAGCGCGGCATAGGTGTCCCCGGCGGCGTGGACGCCGCGATAGTCGCCGATCCGCAGCGCCTCGTGGTCCTGCCGCAGGGCGATGACCCGCTTGAAGAAGGCGAGCAGGTCCGTGTCCCAGCGGCTCTCATGGTCCCAGGGGAAAGACTTGCGAACCCAGCGGTCTTCAGGGAGAGCGCCGTCGAGGCCGATTTCGTCGCCGTAGTAGACGCAGGGGGCGCCGGGGAAGGTGAACATCAACAGCGCGGCGAGCTTGAGGGAATCGACGTCACCACCGGAGATGGAGAGGAAACGCGACGTGTCGTGGCTATCGAGCAGGTTGAGTTGGGCGAGTTGGATCTGCCACGGATAGAGAGCGAGCACCGCGTCGATCTGCTCGGCGTAGGTCCGCCCGTCGATGCCCGGCCAGGGCGCGTAGCTGCGCCCGACCACGGTTTCTTTGACCACCCGGTCGCGGCAGGAGAAGGCGATCGCGGCCTCGGTGAAGGGGTAGTTCATCACCGCGTCGAATTGGTCGCCGCGCAACCAGGCCCGGGCCTCGTGCCAGATCTCGCCGACGATGTAGCACTCGGGGTTGATCGCCTTGACCCGGGTCCGGAACTCTTCCCAGAACCCCGGGGTGGTGATCTCCTCCGGCACGTCGAGACGCCAGCCGTCAATGCCCTTCCGGGCCCAGTACTCTCCCACCCGCATCAGGTACTCGCGGGCCATCGGGTGGTCGGTGTTGATCTTCGGCAGGGCGTGGAGGCCAATCCAGGCTTCGTATCCGGGTGGCTCGTCGTGATGGTAGGCATTGGCCGGATGGTCGGTGAAGGTGAACCAGTCCACCCAGGGCGACGCCGCGCCATTCTCGAGGATGTCGTTGAACGGGAAGAAGCCCCGGCTGGCGTGGTTGAAGACGCCGTCGAGGACCACTCGAATGCCCCGGGCGTGGCAGGCGGCGAGCATCTCGTCGAAGGCGTCGTTGCCGCCGAGGAGGGGATCGACCAGATAGTAGTCGTGGGTGTGGTAGCGGTGGTTGGAGGCCGACTGGAAGATAGGATTGAAGTAGATCGCGGTGATACCCAGGTCCTGGAGATAGTCAAGTCGCTCGACGACCCCGAGCAGGTCGCCGCCCTTGTAGCCGTGGGCGGTGGGGTCGGAATCCCAGGGCTCGATGTTCGAGGGCTTCTCGACCCGGTCGCTCTTGGCGAACCGGTCGGGGAAAATCTGGTAGAAGACGGCGTGTTTCACCCAGTCCGGCGTGACGGGGTCGGTGGTCGACGAGGCACCAGGCGACGACCAGAACTGCTTCACGGTGACAGGCTCCTGGCGAATGACGCCCGGACCAGCCGGGGGAATCGGTCCCCCGGCTGGTCCGGGCGTCACGTCGAACGGCGACCCAAGTGGCGAGACTCGGACGGTTCCTGACTACCCCTTGACCGACCCCTTCGTCAGCCCCTCGACCAGCAAGCGCTGGGCCAGGAAGAAGATGATCAGGATCGGGATCGACCCCAGCACCGCCGCGGCACAGAACAACGTCCACTGGGTATTGAACTGGGTCGAGAGGGTCCGGACGCCAACGCCGAGCGGGTACTTGTCCGGGCTAGAGAGCAGGATGGAGGTCAGGATGTACTCGTTGTAGGTGCCGATGAACGCGAAGATGAACTGGGCGACGAGCATCGGCTGGACGAGGGGAAGGATGATCGTCCAGAAGATCCGGAACTGGCTGGCACCGTCGAGGGCCGCCGCCTCGTCGAGGTCCTTGGGGATGCTGTCCATGAAGTTCCGCATCAGCCAGACGGCGAGGGCGCTGCCGCCGAAGCCGAAGATCAGAACCATGCCGAGGCGGGTGTTATAGAGCCCGACCAGATCCAGCATCCGGAAGTACGCGGTCACAGCCAGGGTCGTCGGGAGCGATTGGATGATCAGCAGGGAGAGAATGCCGTATTTGCGGCCCGGGAACCGCATCCGGGAGAACGCATAGCCGGCGAGCGTCGAGAAGAAGACGACGATGATCGCACTGGACAGGCCGAGGATGAGGCTGTTCCAGACCCACGTCGGGAACTGCCCATCGAGGACGCGACGGTAATTGTCGAAGGTGAGGACGTCGGGGATGAACGTCGCGCTGTAGAGGCTCGGCCCCCCTCCCTTGAGTGAGTACAGCACGACATACAGGACCGGGAAGAGCATCACGGCGATGATGACGTAGAGGATGATCCGGATCAGCCAGGCCTCGACCGTGCGCCGGGTCCGGGCGGACGAGACATACGACGCCGTCTTCAGATCGACGTTCGGGAGCACTTGGGCGGTGGGCGCTCCGGCGGTGGTCGGCACGCTCATGTTAGTCAACCTCCGCGAACGACCGCGTCGTGATCGAACTGACGATGATCAGGACCGCGATCATGACGAACGTGACGACGCCATAGGCGGCCCCGAGACCATAGTCGCGCAAGATGAAGACGACGTCATAGGCGTAACTGGCGAGCGTGTCCGTCTTACCCCAGCTCGCGCCCGGAGCACCGGCCGGGAGCCCGGCGGTGAACAGGATGATGATGCCCGCGTTGTTGATTTGGAACGCCGCCTGGGTGATCAGCAACGGGACCGTGGCGCTGACGAGGAACGGCACCGTGATGTCTTTGAACCGCGCCCAGGTCCCGGCACCGTCGAGGTCGGCGACCTCGTAGAGGTCGCGCGGGATCGATTGCAGGGCGGCGAGCCCGACGGTCATGAAGAACGGGTAGGTGAACCAGAGATTGACGAAGAAGAGCGCGGAGCGTGGTAACAACGAGTCGCCCAGTTGGGGAATCCACGTCTGGCTGTCGAGCCCGACGGACATCAGAAGCTCGTTGATCGGGCCCTGATTGTTGAAGATACCCGTCCAGACCTGGATGAGGAGGATGAACGGCAGGGCCCAGGGGATGATGAGCAAGGTGCGATACAGGTTGCGCTCGGGGATACCTGGGTGGTTCAACATCAGGGCGAGGAACAACCCGAACCCGACGTTGATCAGGGTGGTGAGGACCATGAAGAGGATGGTGAACCGCAGGACCGGGAGAAACTCGCCGCTCTGCTGAAACAGGTACCGATAGTTGTCGAGTCCGACACGGTCAAATTCGATGAAATTGAAGAGACCCCAATTGGTGAACGAGATATAGAACGTGTAGAGGAACGGGACGATGGTGAAGAGTACGGCAGAGACGATGACAGGGGCGATGTACCAGTACGGCTTCCACTTCGATTGCAGGGGCGCCCGCGTTGGCTCGGGGGTAGGTGCGCGGGGATCGTCCGAGGGGATCGCCGAGACCGAGACCATCGCGCTCCTCCTGTCGCCTACGCGCCTGTGGCCAGGAGGAGCACCTTTCGATGCTCCTCCCCGCCGTGGTCATTCTCCGGATGCGTCCGTGTGACGGAGACGTTATCCCTGGGTGCGCTCGATCGCGGTCTGGATCTGGACAACCGCGTCGTCGAGGTACTGCTGCACCTCCTCGTCGGAGGCGTTGGGCGGAACGATGGCGTCCATCGCCGCGCCCCACGGGGTCCAGACCTGGCCCATCGCCGCGATGTTCGGCATCGGCTGGCCGAGCTGGATCTGTGCGGCCCAGGCCGGGATGGTCTCGTCGGCCGCGACCGTCTCGCTCTGCAGGGCGCTGGCCCGGGCCGGCACCTTCTGCTCCGAGGCGAAGAGGGCGATGGCGGAATCGGTCCCCGTCATGAAGTTGACGAAGTCTAGTGCCGCCTCCTGATTCTCGCTGAACGCGCTGACCAGCATGCCCTGCACGCCGATGAACGGCCGCATCGGCTCGCCGTTTGGTAGGGTGGGCAGCACGGAGACGCCGTAGTTGATCCCGGCGGCGGTCAGCGGGTTCTCGCGCCACGGACCGTTGATCGTCATGGCGACCTGGCCCGACTCCATCATGCCCTCGATCACGCCGTGCATGTTGGCCCGGTCGATCACGACATCTGGCATGGGCGGCATCTGCATGTGGTACATGTCGCGGATGAACTTGGCCGCCTCGATCCCCTCGGGGGTGTTGAGCCCGATGTCCTCGGTGTTGAAGACGCCGTCCTGGTACTTGAAGATGTACGAGCCGAAGCCCATGAAGAAACCGCCCTCGTGATACTGCTCAAGGAGGGGGAACCCAAAGCCGTAGACCTCGCCCGAGGTCAGGGCCTGGGACATCGTGACCAACTCGTCCCACGTCGCCGGCGGAGTTTCCACCAGGTCCCGGTTGTAGATCAACGCCACCGACTCCGCGAACAGCGGTGCGGCGTAGAGCGGGCCATCGACGCTGGACAGGGCCAGGCTGACCGGAAGGAAATCCTCGATCGACTCAATGGCGCCGTCCGGTATCTGCAGGGCGATCTGCTGGAGGGCGAACTCCCCGATCCAGTCGTGCGCGACCGGGCCGAAAGCGTCCGGGCCCTCCCCGCCGGGGGCGGCGGTCGACATCCGGGGCCGGAAGTCCGCGTCCGGCACCGTGACGATCTCGATCGGGGTGCCGATGGCGGCGGTGTAGGCGTCGGCGCGGAGCTTCAACTGGGTGAAGGTGTTCGGGTTGCCCGCGTCTTCCGGGCTAGCCCGGGTCCAGAACACCAGGCCATCGACCTGGGGACCCTTCGGGGTATTGCCACCCGGCATGGCGGTCGCTCCACCCGCGGACGGGGTACCGGCGGGTGTACCGACCGGGGTGCCCTGCGCACCGGCGAGGCGGGAACCACCCGCAGCGAGGGCGGCGGCGCCCGCGCCGGCCGCGGCACCCCGGCGGATCACGTCGCGCCGG